>SLRI01000310.1 GCA_007131045.1 Rhodospirillales bacterium | reverse complement strand
GTCTGTCCCGTGGCCCTTCTGGAGAGCTCCTTGGCGAGCTTGACCCGCTGCGCCTCGCCGCCCGAGAGCGTGGTCGCCTGCTGGCCGAGCTTGATGTAGCCGAGGCCGACCTCCTCGAGCGTCCTGATCTTGTTGTGGATGGCGGCCAGGGGGCGGAAGAAGGCGCCCGCCTGCTCGACCGTCATGTCGAGCACGTCGGCGATCGACTTGTCGCGATAGGTGACCTCGAGCGTCTCGCGGTTGAACCGCCGCCCGTGGCAGACGTCGCACTCGACATAGACGTCGGGCAGGAAGTGCATCTCGATCTTGATCACCCCGTCGCCCTGGCAGGCCTCGCAGCGCCCGCCCTTGACGTTGAACGAGAAGCGGCCGGGCTTGTAGCCCCTGGCCTTGGCCTCGGGCAGGCCGGCGAACCAGTCGCGGATCGGCCCGAACGCACCGGTGTAGGTGGCCGGGTTGGAGCGCGGGGTGCGGCCGATCGGCGACTGGTCGATGTCGACCACCTTGTCGACGAACTCGAGCCCGCTGATGCCGTCGTGCTCGCCCACGATGTGCCGGCCCCAGGTCAGCCGCTTGGCCAGCGCCGGGTAGAGCGTGTCGACCACCAGCGACGACTTGCCCGAGCCCGAGACCCCGGTGACGCAGACGAAGCAGCCGAGCGGGAAGCGGGCGTCCACCCCTTGTAGGTTGTTGGCCCGGGCGCCGCTCAGTGCCAGCCAGCGATCGCGCTTGGGCTTGCGTCGCCCGGCCGGCAGCGGCACCTGGCGATGGCCGGCGAGGTACTGGCCGGTCAGGCTCTCGGACGAGGCCTCGACCTCGGCGGGGGTGCCCTGCGCCACCACCATGCCGCCGTGCACGCCGGCACCCGGGCCCATGTCGATCAGGTGGTCGGCGGCGCGGATCGCATCCTCGTCGTGCTCGACCACGATCACCGTGTTGCCGAGATCGCGCAGCCGCACCAGCGTCGAGAGCAGCCGGTCGTTGTCGCGCTGGTGCAGGCCGATCGAGGGCTCGTCGAGGACGTAGAGGACACCGGTGAGGCCACTGCCGATCTGCGAGGCGAGGCGGATTCGCTGGCTCTCGCCGCCCGACAGCGTGCCGGAATCGCGGTTCAGTGTCAGGTAGGAGAGGCCGACATTGTTCAAGAAGCCCAGCCGTTCCCTGATCTCCTTCAAGATCCGCTCGGCGATGGTCGCCTGCTTGGCATCGAGCCCGGACGCCAGCGTCTCGAACCAGGCGCCGGCCGCCCTGATCGAGAGCTCGCTGACCTGGGCGATATGGCGGTCGCCGACCCGGACCGAGAGTGCCTCGGGCTTCAGCCGGTAGCCGTTGCAGGCGGCGCACGGCGCATCGGTCATGTAGCGCTGGATCTCCTCGCGCATCCACGAGCTGTCGGTTTCGCGCCAGCGCCGCTGCAGATTGGGGATCACCCCCTCGAACGGCTTGTTGGTCTTCATCACCCGAAGCCCGTCCTCGAAGGCCATCGGGACGATCTCGGTGCCGGAGCCGAAGAGGATGGTCCGCCGCGTCTCCTCCTTCAGCTCCTCCCAAGACGTGTGCAGGCTCTCCTCGAAATGCTTGAGCATCGCCGCCAGCGCCTGAGGGTAGTAGTGCATGGTCTGCGACGCCCAGGGCTCGACCGCACCCCGGTGCACCGACTTGGTCGGGTCGGGCACGACCAGCTCGGGATCGACCAGGAGCCGCTTGCCGAGCCCGTCGCAGGACGGGCAGGCGCCGTAGGGATTGTTGAAGGAGAACAACCGCGGCTCGATCTCGGGCAGGGTGAAGCCGGAGACCGGGCAGGCGAACTTGGCCGACAAGGTGAGGCGCTCGCCGCTATCAGCGTTCTCGACGACCAGCAGGCCGTCGGAGAGGCCCAGGGCCGTCTCGACCGAATCGGCGAGCCGCTGGGCGAGGTCGGGGGCGGTCACCAGCCGGTCGACCACCACCTCGATCTCGTGCTTCTTCTTCTTGTCGAGCGCCGGCACCTCGTCGAGCTCGAAGAAGTCGCCGTCGACCTTGACCCGCTGGAAGCCCTGCCGCTGCAGCTCCTTCAGCTCCTTTCTGTACTCGCCCTTGCGGCCGCGGACGATCGGCGCCAGCAAATACAGCCGCGAGCCCTCGGGCATGGCGATGATCCGGTCGACCATCTGCGAGACGGTCTGCGCCTCGATCGGCAGGCCGGTCGCCGGCGAGTAGGGGACGCCGACCCGGGCCCACAACAGACGCATGTAGTCGTAGATTTCGGTCACGGTGGCGACCGTCGAGCGCGGGTTCTTGGATGTGGTCTTCTGCTCGATCGAGATCGCCGGCGAGAGGCCCTCGATCAGGTCGACGTCGGGCTTCTGCATCAGCTCGAGGAACTGCCGGGCATAGGCCGAGAGGCTCTCGACATAGCGGCGCTGGCCCTCGGCATAGACGGTGTCGAAGGCGAGCGAGGACTTGCCCGAGCCCGAGAGCCCGGTGATCACGACCAGCTTGAAGCGGGGGATGTCGACGTCGATCGACTTCAGGTTGTGCTCGCGCGCACCGCGAATGCGAATGACCTCGTCCATCCCGATCGACCGCCGGCTGTAGTGGAGGGTGCTGCCACGGGCACCGCTGACCCCCTCTACTTGCGCGCCGCTCGGCGATTGGCAAGCGGCGTCGAGCTGTCTCGTACGTCGCGGGACGCGCTGGCCGGGCGGCGTGACGGTCAAGTTGTTGCGCTTTTGTTCCAATCAGTTCTCGATTTAGACAAAGTGTCGCAGGGCGCTGCTCGCCCCGGTTCGTGGCCATCGTCGCCGGCTGCGCAGCGGATCGTCCGCCCCGGCATCGCCGCTTCGATGGCCGACGGCTTTACGGGGTGGGCGCGGCGTGGCACTTTGGCTGCCGCCAGTGGCGGCAAGGTGGGGTCGTGAGTTCTTCATGTCGGTGTCGAAATCTGCGCTCTCGGGCATCGGTGCGCGAGGTCGTGGCTCGTGAAGGCGGCCGCTACGGCAGCGCCTTCGCCCGACCAGCGCGCGGGTGACCTGGAGGCCGCCACCGAGCGGCCGATCCTGCTGCATCCGGGCTTCGCCAAGACCGCGACCACCACCCTGCAGGAGGGCTTGTTCGACACCCACCCGGAGATCGGCTTTCTCGGCCGCACCCGCGACGGCCGGCCGCTCGACCGGCTGATCCACAAGATCAGCCGCGAGGACAGCATCGCCTACGATCACCAAGCGGTCCGCGCCGCCCTGGCCCTGGCCATCGACGACATCCCGACCCATCGCCGGCTGGCGCTGTCGTGCGAGAACCTCAGCCTCTACGAGGTCGGCGACCGCGGCCAGGTCGCGGCGCGCCTCGCCCGGCTCTTCCCCAATGCCACCATCCTGTTCACCATTCGCAACCAGAACGCGCTGCTGCGCGCCTGGTATTTCCAGAAGATGAAGAAGTACGTGAAGGGTGGCCACTGGCTCGGCCTCGAGGAATATGTCCGGCTGAAGAGCAAGGAGCCGCACCGCTCTATCATCGGCGATCTCGACTATGCGCCCCGCATCTTCCACTACATGAAGCTGTTCGGTGCCGGGCGGGTGCACGTCCTGCCGTTCGAGCAGCTGAGCCTCGACCGGACGGGCTTCGCGCGATCGCTGGCCAGCCTGCTCGACCTCGGCAGCGCGGATATCGAGGCGCGGCTCGCCGAGCAGCCGCTCAACCCGCGGCTCGGCAGCGGCTATATCGATTTTCACCGGCGCTACGGCCGCTGGCTGCCGGGTTATCTCGCCCGCAAGATCGGCACCCGTGTCGCCCAGCGCGGTTGGGGCACGCCTCTGGAGACGGAGTTGCCGGCGCGGGTGCAGCGCCTGGTCGCGGCCAATTGCGCTCAGGGCAACGCACGCCTGGACGCGGTCTTCAAGCTCGGCCTCGCCGAACTCGGCTATCCGCTGCCCGCCGACGGAACCGAGCGGCCGGCGCAGGCGTTGTGAGCCTTGGTGCCATGCGCTAGCTTCCGCGTCGACCGCGCATTCACCGTGCGCTGCGCCAGGAGACTTCATGCCTGCCAAGCCCGCTAGCCGCTGGACCGTCTGGCCCGGCCGCAATTACCCGTTGGGGGCCACATTCGATGGATTCGGGGTCAATTTCGCCCTGTTTTCCGCCCACGCCGAAAAGGTCGAGCTCTGCCTCTTCGACCGCTCGGGGCGACGCGAGCTCGAGCGCGTCGACTTGCCGGAGTACACCGACGAGATCTGGCACGGCTACCTGCCCGAGGCGCGGCCGGGCCAGCTCTACGGCTATCGGGTGCACGGCCCCTACCGGCCGGACGAGGGGCACCGCTTCAACCCCAACAAGCTGCTCATCGACCCGTACGCCAAGGCGCTGGCCGGGCAGGTGCGTTGGTCCGACGCGCATCACGCCTACCGGCTCGGGCACCGCCGCGAGGATCTCTCTTTCGATCGCCGCAACAACGCCGCCGGCATGCCCAAAGGCATCGTCGCCGACCCGAGCTTTTCCTGGGGGCCGCACCACAAGCCCGACCATTCCTTCGCCGACACGGTCATCTACGAGGCGCACGTCAAGGGCCTGACCAAGCGCCACCCCGGGCTCGCGCCGCACCATTGCGGGTCCTATGCGGGGCTCGGCGAACGGCCGGTGATCGAGCACCTGCTCAGGCTCGGCGTCACCGCCATCGAGCTGTTGCCGATCCACGCCTTCGTCGACGACCGCTTCCTCCTGGAGAAGGGGCTGGTCAACTACTGGGGCTACAACTCGATCGGCTTCTTCGCACCCGAGCCGCGCTACATCTCGCCGGGCGGTGATCTCGACGAGCTCAAGATCGCCATTCGCCGGCTGCACGACGCCGGGATCGAGGTCTTTCTCGACGTCGTCTACAACCACACGGCCGAAGGCAACCACCTGGGGCCGACACTCTCGTTTCGCGGCATCGACAACAAGAGCTACTACCAGCTCGTCGGCGACGATCCGCGCTACTATTTCGACGTCACCGGCTGCGGCAATTCGATGAACCTCGCCCATCCGCGGGTGCTGCAGATGGTTGCCGATTCGCTGCGCCATTGGGTCGAGGTCTACCAGATCGACGGCTTCCGCTTCGATCTCGCGACCACGCTGGGCCGCGACAGCCACGGCTTCGACCCGGGGGCCGGGTTCTTCGACGTCTTGCGCCAGGACCCCGTGCTGAACGGCGTCAAGCTGATCGCCGAGCCCTGGGACGTCGGCCACGAGGGATACCGGCTGGGCGGCTACGGCCCCGGCTGGGGCGAATGGAACGACCGATTCAGGGACGGGGTCAGGGCCTTCTGGCGGGGCGACGAGGGTATCCTGCCGGAGCTCGCCGGCCGGCTGCTCGGCTCCTCCGACCTGTTCGAATACCAGGGCCGCAAGCCCTGGGCCTCGGTCAACTTCATCGCCGCGCACGACGGCTTCACGCTGATGGACGTCGTCAGCTACAACGAGAAGCACAACGAGGCGAACGGCGAGGGTGGGCAGGACGGTCACGACCACAACCTCTCCTACAATTACGGCGAGGAGGGGTCGACCGACGATCTCGAAATCCAGGCGATCCGGGCGCGGCAGATCCGCAACATGCTGGCCACCGTCTTCCTGAGCCAGGGCACGCCGATGCTGTTGATGGGCGACGAGCTCGGCCGCAGCCAGCAGGGCAACAACAACACCTACTGCCAGGACAACGAGCTCTCCTGGATGGACTGGGAGAATGCCGACCAGAGCCTGATCGACTTCACCGCCGAGCTGATCGCGCTCAGGAAGGCGCATCCGGTGCTGCGCAAGCGGCGCTTCATGCACGGCAACCATACCTCGCCGGGCGGGCTCAAGGACGTCACCTGGCTGCATTCCGAAGGCCGCGAGATGGCCGACGGTGACTGGCACGACGGCCGCTGTCTCGGCATCATGCTCTGCGGCGCCGCCGCGCCCGATATCGACCGTCTCGGCCGGCCGTTCGTCGACACAACCCTGTTGATCCTGGTCAACGCAGCACCCGACCCGCGCTTCTTCAAATTGCCGGAGGCGCCGCTCGGAATCTGGACCATTCTGATCGACACGACGGAGGATGCCAAAGGGCGGCGGTTCGGCTCGGCGGGTGACGTGGCGCTCGACGCGCGCCACCTTCTCGTTCTGGAACACGACGACGAGGGCAGGTGAACCATGCGCTTCGGTCCCCAGCCACAGGCCAGCGGCACCCGCTTCGCACTCTGGGCGCCAGATGCTGCGAGCGTGACGCTGGTCGCCGGCGGCACCGAGACCCCCATGACCCCTGGCGAGGGTGGCTGGCGCGTGGCCGAGACGGCGCTGGGGCCGGGCACCGCGTACGGCTTTCGGTTGGAGAGCGGCCTCGTCGTGCCCGATCCGGCATCCCGGCAGCAGGAGCGGGACGTGCACGGACCAAGCCTGGTGTCGAAGCCGATCGTCCGCGACCCCGCCTGGCGCGGCCGGCCTTGGGCCGAGACCGTGCTCTACGAGCTGCATCTCGGCACCTTCACCGAGGAAGGCACGCTCGCCGCCGCTGCCCGCGAGCTGCCGGCGCTGGCCGAGCTCGGCATCACCGCGGTCGAGCTGATGCCGCTCGCCGCCTTTGCCGGCAGTCGCGGCTGGGGCTACGACGGGGTGCTGCCCTATGCCGTGCAGAACAGCTACGGCACACCCGACGACTTGGCCGCCTTCGTCGCCGAGGCGCATCGGCTGAACCTCATGGTCTTCCTCGATGTCGTCTACAACCACTTCGGCCCGGACGGGAACTATCTCGGCAGCTATGCCGAGGGCTTCTTTCGCGACGACATCGACACCCCCTGGGGCCCGGCGATCGATTTCCGCCAGCCGGCCGTCCGCCGCTTCGTCATCGAGAACGCGCTCTATTGGCTCGATACGTTCGGCCTCGACGGCCTCAGGCTCGATGCCGTCCACGCCATCCACGACGGCAGCGAGCACCACATCCTGAGCGAGCTCAGCCAAGCGGTGCGCGACCATTTCGGCGCCGGCCGGCACATCCACCTGGTGCTCGAGAACGACGACAACGATGCGGCCTTCCTCGGCCACGCCTACGACGCCCAGTGGAACGACGACTACCACCACGTCGCCCACGTCATCGCGACGGCCGAAGACGACGGCTACTACGCCGACTACAAGGACGATCCGGTGGGCCTCCTGCTCGACAGCCTCGGCTCCGGCTTCGTCTACCAGGGCCAGCCCTCGGCGCATCGCGACGGCGCCAGGCGCGGCCAGCCGAGCGGTCATCTGCGCCCCCAGGCCTTCGTCAATTTCATCCAGAATCACGACCAGATCGGCAACCGTGCGCTCGGCGACCGGTTGACCACGCTGGCGGCACCGGAAGCGGTCAAGGCGCTGCAGGCGCTGCTCCTGTTGAGCCCGCAAGTGCCGATGCTGTTCATGGGCGAGGAGTGGGGGGCCAGAACACCCTTCCTCTTCTTCTGCGATTTCGAGGGCGAGCTCGCCGATGCGGTGCGCGAAGGGCGGCGCAGCGAGTTCGCCAAGTTCAAGGCCTTTGCTGATCCGGCGATGCGCGAGCGCATTCCGGATCCGCTTGACCCGGAGACCATGGCCCGGAGCCGGCTCGACCGCAGCGATCTGGCGAAGACTGAGCACGCCGAGTGGCGTTCGATGATCAAGGAGTTGCTCGACATGCGCCGAGAACGCATCGTTTCCGGGCTCACCGGGATGGCGCCCGACGCCCTGACCCGGCGCTTCGGCGTGCGCGGCTTCAGCATCGCCTGGCGACTTGCGGACGGCCGCTCGCTGGAGCTGCAGGCCAATCTCGGCAGCACCCCGCTCGACGGCTTTCCGGCGCCCGCCGGCGAAGTGATCTGGGCCACGCCGGGCACCGACGTCGCGAGCGACAGCCGGCCGCCCTGGTCGGTGACGGCAGCGCTAGGGACCGGCTGATGAGCCGCGATCTCGACAAGCGGGCGGCCGCCGCCGGGATCGCGCCCGGCTATTACGACATGGCTGGCAAGTGGCATGCGACCTCGACCGAGACCAAGGCCGCCCTGCTCGACGCCATGGGCGACGTGCCGGACAACAATATCGACCTGCACACCAAAGCTGCCC
>SLRI01000332.1 GCA_007131045.1 Rhodospirillales bacterium | reverse complement strand
TAGATTCCTCCTCCGCCGCCGCGACAAGGCACGCACCGAGCTCGGCCTCGTGACCCTGGCCTTCAACCTCAACCGCCTCACCAACCTCCACGGGGCGGCGAAAATGCAAGCGGCCCTCGCCCGAGGGCCCACCCGGCCACGTCTACGGTCACCGGGCTGCACAGCTCCAGCGCCTTCCACCGCGCCCAGGCATAGGACCTCGTTCAGGCACAGCCGAGTTTTCACACAGCCTGCGCTGCCTCCCCTGGCGTCTGCTACTTCCTCCCGCTACATGCCGAGCGCCTCGGCCGCCATCCGGCGCTCCAGCTTGGCGAAGATCTCCTTGAGCTTGTTGAGGTTGTAGGGCTTGACGATGAACCCGAAGGCGCCCTCGCGCAGCGACTGGACGACCACGTCCTGGGTGCTGTGGTGGGTGACCATGACGATCGGCACCAGCGGATCGCTCTGCCGCAGATGGGGCAACAGCTCGAGGCCGCTGCCGCCGGGCAGTTCGACGTCGAGAAAGACCAGATCGAGGCTGTAGCGGCGAAAGACCTCGCGTGCCTCGCGCGCCGTGCCGGCCTCGAACAGGCGGAGGTTGCGGCGCACGTCGTAGATCGCCTGGCGCAGCAGCACCCGCTCGCTGCGCGCGTCGTCGACCATGAGAATGCTGAGCGGCTGCCGGGTCGGGGGCGGCTGGGCGGCTCGTGGCATCGGCTCGGGCGGCATCACTTCCAGACGTCGTCGCGGTTGAGCTGAGCCCGAAGCCTAAACGGCAAACTTTGCCAGATCGTTAACGCGGCGCTATGGACGGGCGCCAATTGCAGAAAAAATCCCGATGACCGCCGCAATCGGTGCGATCGCACCCATTTTCCTCCTCATCGTCCTGGGCTTCGCCCTAGGCCGGCGGCAATTTCCGGGCCCGGGTTTCTGGCCCTCGGCCGAGCGCATCGTGTTCTTCGTCCTCTTCCCGGCACTTCTCCTGCGCAGCACCGCCGCGATCGACGCCGACGGCGCCATCCTCGCCATCGCATTGGCTGTGCTCGGCCCGATTTTCCTGGTCATGGCGCTGATCGGGGTCTTCGGCCGCAGGCTCGGCCTCGACCGCCTGCTGCTGCCCGCCGTGGCCCAGGCAGCGACCCGGCAGAACGTCTATATCGCGTTCGCGGCCGCACTCGGCGTCTGGGGCGAGCCGGCGCTGGTCCCGCTCGCGATTGCGGTCGCGGCCTATACCCCGGGCGTCAATATCGCCAGCGCGCTGCTGCTCGGGATGCACGCCGAGGTCCGGCTGCAGCCCACCGCACTGTTGCGCACGCTGGCCCTCAACCCGCTTGTCCTCGCCTGTGCGATCGGCCTCGGGCTCGGCTTTACCGGGATCAGGATCCCCGAAATCCTCGACGAGGTCCTGCGCATCCTCGCCATGGGGTCGCTGCCGCTGGCCCTTCTGGCCACCGGTGCCGGGCTGCGCTGGCAGGGGCTGGGGGCGGATTCGGGCTGGCTCCTGGCCACCGCCGCCTTCAAGCTCGCGGGCCAGCCGCTGCTCACCTTCGCGCTCGCCCTCGCCATCGGCCTCGACGGGCTGGCGCTCGCCGTGGTCGTCCTGTTCGCCGCCCTGCCGCTCTCGCCCACGGCCTACGTCCAGACCCGGGCGATGGGCGGCCATGCGGACTTCATGGCCAATGCCGTGGCCCTGCAGACGCTGGTCTCGATGGCGACCTTGCCGCTCGTTCTTTTCCTGCTCCTGGCCTGGCTGCCGTGAGCCGCGGCTCGCTCGTCACCCTGGGTGCGCCTGCGCTCTTCGTCTTCCTCTGGAGCACCGGCTTCATCAGTGCCAAGCTCGGGCTGCCGCATGTCGAGCCGATGACCTTCCTAGCATTGCGCTTTTCCGTGGTGGCGCTGGGCTTTCTCGGTCTCGCCCTCTGGCTCCGCCTGCGCTGGCCCACGCCCCGGGCGATGCTGCACCAGATGGTCGTGGGCCTGCTGCTGCACGCGGTCTACCTGGGTGGCGTGTTCGCCGCGATCGACCAGGGGGTCGAGGCCGGCGCCGCTGCCCTGATCGTGGGCTTGCAGCCGCTGCTGGTCGCTTCGGTCGCCGCACCGCTGCTCGGCGAGAGCGTCGGCTGGCGCCAATGGCTCGGCCTCGGGCTCGGCATTCTCGGCGTCTTTCTGGTGGTCTGGGAGAAGCTCGGTGACGGCATGGGCACAGCCATCGGCATCGTCTTCGCCACGGCCGCGCTGATCGGCATCACGCTGGGCACCCTCTACCAGAAGCGCTTCGCCCAGGGCGTCGACATCCGGGTCGGCAACGTCTTTCAGTTCACCGCCGCAGCACTGGCAACCGGGTTCGCGGCCCTGGCCTTCGAGACCCGGGTGATCGACTGGCAGCCGGCCTTCGTCACGGCACTCCTCTGGTCGATCGTCGTGCTCTCGTTCGGCGCCGTCTCGCTCCTGCTCTGGCTGATCGCCCAGGGTGCGGCATCCCGGGTCTCCTCGCTCTTCTTCCTGGTCCCGCCGACCACCGCACTCATGGCCTGGCTGCTGTTCGACGAGCGGCTGCCGCCACTGGCGATGGTCGGCATGGTGGTGGCGGTGCTGGGCGTGGCGCTCGTCAACCTGCCCGCCGCTCGCGCCAGCCCACATAGAGCCCGGCCCCGGCAATGATCAGGATCCCGGCCCAGGTGAAGCCGTCCGGAAAATCGCCGAACCAGAGATAGCCGATCAGCACCGCCATCAGGATCTCGGCATAGCCCAGAGGCGAGAGCACGGCTGCCGGCGCCATCTCGAAGGCGCGGATGATGCACTGGTGCGCCATGGCACCCAAGAGCCCGATCATGAGAAGCCCGAGCCAGTCGGCTGAGGCCATGGGCACGAAGACGAAGGGCATGAAGAGGCTGGTGGTGACGACCCCGATCGCCGCCACCCAGCCGAGCGTGACCAGGGGCGGCGTCCGGCCCCTGAGCTTCCTGGTCAAGAGGATATAGACCGCGAAGGCGAAGCCGATGCCGAGCCCGAAGACCGAGGCCGGCTGAAAGACGCCGAGACCCGGGCGGATGATGACCAGCGCGCCCAAAAACCCCAGCACCACAGCCGCATAGCGCCGCCAGCCCACGTTCTCGCCCAAAACGAAGGGGGCAAGGGCGGTGACGATCAGCGGATACATGAAGGCCAGCGCCACCGTGTCCGCCAAGGGCAGGAAGGTGAGGGTCAAGAAGAAGAGGAAGGTGGCCAGCACTTGCGCCAGCCCGCGCACCAGCTGCAGCCCCGGCTGCGGGATGTCGAGCAGCTGGCTCCGGTAGCGCCACAAGAGCAGCGGCAGGATGCAGGCGAGGGTGAAGACGTAGCGGCCCCAGGTGACCTGCATCACCGGATAGCGCTCACCCAGATCCTTGGCGATGGCGTCCATGATCGGCAAGAGCGAGACCGCCACCAGCAGCAAGAGCATGCCGCGGCGGGTCGCCTTCTCCTGCAACTCCAAGGCCACGGACAACCGCTGTTCCTCCCCCGGGCCACGCTCTTCCCCGGACTACGCTCTTCATTGCAGCCGTGCCGCTGCCCTGTCATAGTGCGCGTCGGTGGTTCCCCGGGTGGTCCTAGCGCTGGATCCTCGGGGTGAAAAGGGAACCCGGTGCGTCGGTCGCGATTGCCGCGACGACAATGCCGGGGCTGCCCCCGCAACTGTAGGCGGCGAGCCGTCGATCACACGTTAGCCACTGGGCTGACGGGCCACTGGACCCGAGGGTCCGGGAAGGCAGATCGAGGCGTCGAGCCGTGAGCCAGGAGACCTGCCACCGTCGTTCACCCAATCAACCGGGGCGGGGTGCCTCCGGGAAAGGTCGATCTTCATGCTCACACCCGAACGCCGTGCCGAGCTCGTCCTCAGCCTAGAGGCCTGCGATCCCAAGCGGCTGATCCGCGACGCCCTGGCCGGCCTCGATGCCGCCCCGAGCTGGTCGGCGCGCGAGCTCTACCTCGCCTGGCTGCTCGATTTGCCAGTCGAGATCGACGCCGCGCATGCCGCGGCCCTGCTGCTCAGCCGCACCCGCCAGCCGGCGGCGAGCGACCGGACGGCCCAGGACCTCCTGGCCCTGCTGCGCACCACCACCGCCTACCCGCGCGAGCGGCTCGAGCCCGCAACCGTCTCCCGTTCGCAGCTGCACTAGGAGCCACGCCCATGGCCGTCACCCGCAGCCGGAAGATTCCGGCAACGATCGTCACCGGCTTTCTCGGTGCCGGCAAGACCAGCCTGATCCGCCATCTCCTGACGCACGCCAAGGGCCGGCGGATTGCGCTGGTGATCAACGAGTTCGGCGATCTGGGCGTGGATCGCGAGATCATCCGCGGCTGCGAAATCGAGGGCTGCCGCGACGAGGACGTGGTCGAGCTCGCCAACGGCTGCATCTGCTGCACCGTCGCCGACGACTTCCTGCCGACAATGCAGAAGATCCTGGATCGCCCGGAGCCGCTCGACCACATCGTCATCGAAACCTCGGGCCTGGCGCTGCCCAAGCCGCTGGTGAAAGCTTTCACCTGGCCCGCGGTCAGGAATGCGGTGACGGTCGACGGGGTGATCGCGGTGATCGATGCGGAAGCCACGGCGGCCGGTCTCTTCGCCAGCGATCCCGAGGCGGTGGCCGCGGCGCGCGCCGCCGATCCGAGCCTCGACCACGAAAGCCCGCTCGAGGAGCTGTTCGAGGAGCAGGTCGCCTCTGCCGACATGGTCGTGCTCAACAAATGCGACCGCGTCGATGCGGCGGCCAAGGCCCGCGCCCGCGCCCAGGTCGAGGCGGACCTCCGCCCGGGCGTGCGGATCGTCGAGGCATCGCACGGCAGGCTAGATCCGCTGGTCCTCCTCGGCCTGGAGTCTGCCGCCGAGGACGATCTGGAGAGCCGCCACTCGCACCACGACGACGGCGAAGAGCACGACCACGACGATTTTCAGAGCTTCGTGGTCGAACTGCCCGCGCTCGACCGTGCGGCCGAGATCGAGGCGCGGATCCAGGCCGTCGCCCGCGACCACCCGGTGCTCCGCGTCAAGGGCTTCCTCGCCGTCGACGGCAAGCCGCTGCGCCTGGCCGTGCAAGCCGTCGGCAGCCGCATCGAGACCTATTTCGACCGGCCCTGGGCCGCCTCGGAGCCGCGCGCCGGCAGCCTCGTGGTGATCGGCCTCGACGGTCTCGACGAGCATGCGATCCGCGCGGTGCTGCAAGGCGCCAGCGCGAGCGCCGCCGCCTAGGGCTGGGCGCCGCCCGTCACGTCGACGGCCTTCGTGCCGATGCCGACGGAGCCGAGCGCCTCGGCGCCGAGCGGCAGCGGCTGGCCGGCCGGCGTGGCGATAACAGGGGCCGGCCGCGGCAGAGGGAGCGGCGGTGCGAAGGCGGCGGCCGCGACGGGAGCCGCTCGCGGCTCGACCAGCGCCGGTTGGCCGGCCGCAGCCTCGATCACGACCTCCATCACAGGTACGCCGGCCGCAGGCTGGATCGCCACCGGCGTCATACGCGTCACCGGCGTCAGGGTCACCGCCTGCAGCCGGTCGATATCCAAGGTGAGCGGCCCGCTCAGCGCCGGTGCCGGCCGCGCCGCCGGGATCAGCCGCGCCGGGCGCAGTTGCGGCCGGACGATGGCGACGGCCGCCGACGGCGTCGGTGCGACGACGACCGTGGGTGCTTGCGCCGCCATCGGCTCGACCCGCGTGCCGATGCCGATGCCCTGCAGATCGCCGGGCGACAGCAGAAGCGGCCCGGTGTCGGCCATGGCTGGCCCGGCCGCCAGCGCCAGGCTGCCGGCCAGCAGGAGAGCGCCCGGCGATAGGGTGGTACGCCGCATCGAAACCTCGCTCGGCCAACGTTACGCGCGATGGTGACAGCCGACCGGCAGGCCCGGCAAGCCCCCTGTCAGCCAGCCGGCTGCCGCCGGCTACGCCGAAGACCGCTTTAGCCGCAGCCGGCCCGCGCCGCCTCGATCAACGGGCCCAGGCGCTCGATCTGGCCGCCGTCGGCGCCGAAATTGGCCGGCGCCAGCCAGCGCTCGAACGCGGCCTTCGTCGCCGGCCATTCGTGATCGAGCAGGCTGAACCAGGCGGTGTCGCGGCTACGGCCCTTGGTGATCATGTGCTGGCGAAAGACGCCCTCGAAGCCGAAGCCGAAGCGCAAGGCGGCACTCCGGCTCTTGCCGTTCAGGGCATTGCACTTCCACTCCAGCCGGCGGTAGCCGCAATCCTCGAAGGCGTGGCGGAACAAGAGGTACATGGCCTCGGTGGGTCCTTCCGTGCGCTGCAGGGTCGTGCCGTACCAGATATGCCCGACCTCGATCACCCCCATCGTCGGATCGAGCCTGAGCCAGGCGCACATGCCCTTGGCCCGCCCGTCGCGCAGATCGCGCACCGCGAAGAACAAGGGATCGACCGACAACGCCCGCGCCTCGAGCCAGGCCTGCATGGCGGCAGCCTCGAGGAACGGCCCGTAGCCGAGCCAGTCGAAGATCGCGGGCTCGGCTGCCGCCGCGAAGAGCTCGCCCTGATGGGCAACCGGATCGAGCGGCTCGAGCCGAACGAAGCGGCCGCTGAAGCTGGTGCGCACCGGCGGCCGGGCGTAAGGTAGCCGAAGTGGCTGGGCATCTTGCATCGCCTGGTCATCCGTCCTGCATCCAGCTCCTGCCTGCCTCGAGCATGGAGAAGATGCCACTTGTTTCGGCAGGGCGTCCCGTCATATTCTTCAACCAACAAGAAACGAACCCGCTGCCGTCTTCCATTCTTCGGCGTGTCGGTCGCCCTGCTTCCCACCAACACGCTCCGATGCCATGCCTCGCCACGAGGCCGGCGCTCTGATCGGGCCGAGGAAATCTCTACATGACGCCGACGGATATCCGCGACGACGCGCAGCTGAGCGCTGCCGCCTGGGGGCGCCGCCTTGCCCCCTATCGGTCACCACGGACCCTCAGGGGCATATTGGAAGTCGTCACCACCGCTGTCCCCTTCGTGATGGCCTGGGGCCTGATGTATCTGGGCCTGCGCTTCGAGCTCTACTGGCTCTACGCCCTCCTCCTCCTGCCGGCGGCCGGGCTCCTGGTCCGTCTGTTCATGATCCAGCACGATTGCGGCCACGGCGCCTTTCTGGCGCGGCGGCGCCACAACGACTGGCTCGGCCGGGTGATCAGCGTGCTGACGCTCACCCCCTACGACCACTGGAAGCGCAGCCACGCCATCCACCACGCGAGCTCGGGCAATCTCGACCGCCGCGGCATCGGCGACATCGACACGCTGACCGTGGCCGAATACCGGGCACTCTCGCCCTGGGCCCGGCTACGCTACCGCGCCTATCGCCACCCGGCGGTGATGTTCGGCATCGGTCCGGCCTATCTCTTCCTGTTCTTGAATCGCCTGCCGCTCGGCTTCATGCGCCAGGGCCGGCAGCCGTGGATCAGCACGATGGCGACCAACCTCGCCGCCGCCGTGGCGGCCGGGCTGATGATCTGGGCGATCGGCCTCGTCCCCTTCCTTCTGGTCCACCTGCCGATCGTCGTGCTGGCCGCCGCGGTCGGCGTCTGGCTCTTTTATGTCCAGCACCAGTTCGAGGAGACCCACTGGTCCGAGGCCAATGACTGGAACGTCCACGACGCGGCTCTGCACGGCAGCTCGCACTACGACCTGCCCCTGGTGCTGCGCTGGTTCACCGCCAATATCGGCGTCCACCACGTCCACCACCTCTCCAGCCGGATCCCCTTCTACCGCCTGCCGGAGGTCCTGCGTGACCATCCCGAGCTGAAGCAGGTGGGGCGGCTGACGCTTTGGCAAAGCCTGCAATGCGTCCGCCTCGCCCTCTGGGACGAGCAAGCCCGGCGGCTGATCTCGTTCCGCGACTTCCACGACCATCACGCCACCGCCTGAGCGCGCCGCTCGATCAACCGCAAGAGCAGCCTCGCCGGCGCCATCCGCTACAGCCTCGCCCGCTGGGCCGCCTCGAGGCCGAGGGAGGGCGGTGGCCGCCGCGCCGCCGCCCGTGTGGCCGATAGTCTCGCCCGCATCGCCGATCATCGGATCAACCGGATCGACAAACTCCTGCCGTGGCCATGGCGTCGAACACGCCGAGCGCAGATGTCGACCAGAAAAAGCCGGCTATCGGAAGGACGCTCAGAGCTTCGAAAAGTTCATGAGGC
>SLRI01000624.1 GCA_007131045.1 Rhodospirillales bacterium | reverse complement strand
TCGGCCAAGTCCTCGATCGGCTCGCGATCGGAGAGCACCACGCTCGGAAAATGGCGCCGCAACAATGGGCGCAACATGGTGCCGACCCCACCCGTGGCACCCGTCAATAAAATCCGCTGCACCCGCAACCTCCCCGCTCGAGTTGTTCGCTTCCACTTTAAGTCTCCGGCCGATGTCGATCAACCAGGGATAATTTTCAGTCGTGGGAGACATCATCGTACGCGTTAATATGCGTTAACGATCTTGCCACCCCCCGTGGAACGGCCAATAGCGGTGCCCCGGCTCGACAGCAATCGGAGACTGCTCGATGCAACTGGATACCAGCCGTCCGATCTACGCATCGTTCGGCGGGATCATCGCGATCGGCAATCTCAAGGGCGGCGTCGGCAAGAGCACGCTCGCGGTCGGGCTCGCCGGGGCCATGGCCCGGACCGGCAAGTCGGTGGCGCTGGTCGACGGCGATCCGCAGGCGACCAGCCGCCGCTGGCTGGTCAAGAGCAACCTGCCCATCCATGTCGAGACCCTCGACCTCGACAGCCTGAGCTCGCTCGAATCCTGGCTCGGCCGGGCCGAGCGCCTGGTCCGCGCGCACGGCACGGTGGTCGTCGACCTGCCGGCGACCATCGGCCCCGCCATGGCTTCGGCCTTCCTGCTCGCTCGGCTGATCCTGGTTCCGGTCTCGCTCTCGGCCGTGGACATCGACGGCACCAACCGCGTGCTCCGCTACATCCGCACCGCCCGCAGCGAGCGCGGCGGCATCGGCCCAGAGGTGATGATCGTCCCCAACAAGCTGCCACGCAGCGTCGGTATCGAGCGACCGGTTCTCGACGTGCTGCACGGCTTCGGCGAACCGGTGGTGGGTGGTCTCTCGCTCTATCCGGAGCACGGTCGGGCCTTCGCCGCAGGATGCTGGATCGGCGACCTCGTGCCGGGCTCGCGGGCGCACAACGAGGTGATGGACCTCGAGGCCGCGGTTGCCGACGCCATGCGCCGCACCGTCCAGGCGCCACGCATCGAGGCCGCCAAGCAAGAGCGTCGCGACCGCGAACGCGCCGCCGTGGTCGATGCGGCCAAGCCACCGGTGCGCACCCCGCGCCTGCCCTGGTGGCAGCGCATCTTCGCTTCTTGACGGCCAACCTGGACCGGACCGGCTGCGGAACCGGTTGACGCGGCGCGGCTCGCCGCTGAGCATGGCGCAGGACAGGCAGCCGGACCGCCGAGCGCGGCACCGGCGCGCCAGCAATCGTGACCAGCAGGCGTGAAAGGAGGCGGGGTGATGCTCGGTGGGCTGATGAAGAAGCTGTTCGGCGGCGGTGGCGGTGACGAGGCGGGTGGCAAGCCGCTCGGCGATCCGGTCGAGCACAAGGGCTGCACGATCCAGCCGATCACCATGCACAAGGGCGGGCAGTTCCTCACCGCCGGGATCATCACCAAGGAGTTTCCCGACGGACCGCGCGAGCATCGCTTCGTCCGCGCTGATACCCACAGCGCCGCCGAAACCGCCCACGATTTCGCCATCGTCAAGGGCCGCCAGATCATCGACGAGCAGGGCGACCGCCTGTTCGACCATGCCGCTTGACGATCCGCGCGGCCTCAGGCTCACCGGCAGCGCGCCTGCGGCACTCGACCGATACGAGGCGGCGCTCGACGACGTCTTGAGCTTTCACGGCGATCCGATCGGCGGGGCGGACGCGGCGCTCGCCACCGATCCGAGCCTGGTCTCGGCCCACCTCCTGAAGGCCCACGTCTTCGCCTTCTCGCTGCACCCGGGCCTCCTGCCCAAGGCGGCCGCGTGCCTCGACGCCGCCGAGGCGCTGGCCGCCGAACCCCGCGAGCGGACCCACGCGGCCGCCGCCCGCGCCTGGCTCGAAGGCCGGGTCGAGACCGCGCGGTCGGCCTTCGCCAATATCCTCGACGATCACCCCCGCGACCTCTTGGCCCTCTTCTTCGCGCATCAGGCCGATTTTTTCGGTGCCGACGAGAGCGCCCTTCTCGGCCGCCCGGAGCGAGCTCTGGCCGCCTGGCCCGCCGGGCTTACCGGCCGCGGCTACGTCGAGGCGATGTGCGCCTTCGGGCTCGAGGAGGCCGGACGCTATGCCGAGGCCGAAGCGATGGCGCGGGGCGCCCTCGACGCCAACCCGCGCGATGCCTGGGCGATCCACGCGGTGGCGCATGTCATGGAGATGCAGGGCCGCGACACCGAGGGCATCGACTGGTACGCCGAGCGGCGCGCCGACTGGGCGGAGGACTGCTTCTTCGCCGTCCACAACTGGTGGCACTGGGCGCTCTACCACGTCGATCGCGACGACCCGACGGCGGCCCTGGCAATCTACGACGAAGGCCTCGCACCCCACCGCCGCAGCATCACCCTCAATCTCTGCGATGCCGCCTCGCTGCTCTGGCGGCTGGCGCTGGGCGGGCACGACACGGGCGATCGGTTCGGCGCCCTGGCCGCTGCCTTCGACGAGCCGGCGAAGCGACCCTGCCACGTCTTCAACGACGTCCACGCCATGCTGGCCTTCGTGGGCGCGGGTCGGCGGCAGCGGGCGGCCGAGCACCTGGCCGGCCTGGTGAGCGTGGCCGAGGGCCGTGACCGGCACGCCGAAATGCTGCGAATGATCGGCGTGCCGGTCGCCCGGGCCTTCCTGGACTTCGCCGACGGCCGCTTCGCGGAGGCGTTCGGCGAGCTCGAGCGCGCCTTGCCGCGAGCGCCGTTGATGACCGGCAGCAAGGCGCAACGCGACGTCCTCGAGATGACGCTGATCGAAGCGGCGATCGGCGCCGGCGAACGCGAAGCGGCGGCGCGACACCTGCGCGCCCGACTGACGTCGAAGCCAGAGAGCGCCCGCATCGCCCGCGACCTCCGACGCTGCGGCTGACGGCGACCAGCGACGCGGAACCCAGTGACGAGCCCGGCGAAGAGCCCGAGGCCGGTCAGTCCTTGATGAACTCGACCTCTTCCTCGTCGTCCTCGTACTCTTCGTCGTCCTCGTAGTCCTCGTCTTCCGACTCGCCCACGTCCGCGCCAGCAACCGGGCGCGGCGGATGCGCGCGAGCGATGTAGTCGGTGAGGTCGGCGAGCTCGACGAAGAAGTCGGCCTGTCGGCGCAACTCGTCGGCGATCATCGGCGGCTGTGTCTTGATCGTGCTGACCACGCTGACCTTGACCCCCCGGCGCTGCAAGGCGTCGATCAGCCGGCGAAAATCGCCGTCGCCGGTCATCAACACGACATGGTCGACGTAGCTCGCGACCTCCATGGCGTCGACCGTCATCTCGACGTCCATGTTGCCCTTGAACTTGCGCCGCCCGGCGCCCTGGCTGAACTCCTTCAACGGCTTGGTCACCATCGTGTAGCCGTTGTAGTCGAGCCAGTCGACCAAGGGCCGGATCGGCGAATATTCCTGCTCGTCGAGCAGCGCGGTGTAATAATAGGCGCGCAGCAACCTGCCGCTGCTCGCGAAAACCTCCAGCAAACGCCGATAATCGACGTCATAGCCGAGTGCTTTCGCCGTCTGGTAGAGGTTGGCGCCGTCGATGAACACCGCGAAACGTTCATCGGGGTGGAAGTGCTTGAAGGCCGAGGGCCTTGCCATAATGGTTAACTCCAGGGCTGATGGCTGCAGTCATTGCTGCTGTTTTAATGCCGACCGGTTTTTTTACCGTCGGGACGATCGCCTGTCATCTCAGAATGGTGACATTGCCCGAGTTTAACCGGCTCGCCCGCCGCTTCCAAGCGAAGCGACTGCATATGTATGTCATCATGAACAAAAGTTTGCAGTTTCGCGATTTGCCCTGTAGCGTCAACCCCCGAAGGTGGATCGATCGGCGGCCGCGCTGGCGGGAGCCGGCGCTGCTGCGATGCAACAAGCGCTTGTGTCGATCCACCGAGGCGCTACATTGTTGACCCAACGCCAAACTCAACGGGCCCCTTTGCACCATGGCACGTATCACCGTCGAAGACTGCGTCGAGCGCGTTCCCAGTCGCTTCGAGCTCGTCATGCTCGCCGCCCAGCGGGCGCGCGACATCTCGGCCGGCGCCACGCCGACCCTCGAGCGGGACAACGACAAGAACCCGGTCATCGCGCTCCGCGAGATCGCCGATGAGACTCTCGACCTCGACCATTTGCGCTACGAATTGATCCACGGGCTGCGCCGCCATTCCGACAGCGATGTCGAAATGTCGGACGACTTGGCGCAGGAGCTCGAGACACTGATCCCGAGCCGGCCGCCGGTCGCCGACGACGACCTGATGCCCGACGGCATCGATTACGGCGCCGGGGACATCGTCGACGAGGACTGATGGACAGCTGTCGCAACCGGAGCACTGTCGAACCGCCGGCGCATCACCGCCCGGTCGACCGCGCCGAGGCACCGCGACGATGTTCCCTCGGGCTCGCGCCGCCCCGTCCTCGTCCAGCGGCTCGGCGCCCGAAACGATGAGCGAGCCGGTCGCGGCACCCACGGAGGTTCTCGAGCCCGATACCACGGCCGCGGCACCGCCTCGGGCCAAGACCGGCAGCACCGAGCCCACGGCCTCGCGCAAGCCGCCGGCCGGCCGCAAGATCATGCGGCAATACGAGCTGGTCGAGCTGGTCCGCAGCTACGATCCCCATGTCGACGAGGACCTGCTCAACGGTGCCTACGTCTTCGCGATGAAGGCGCACGGCACGCAAAAGCGCGCCTCGGGCGACCCGTTCTTCCATCACCCGATCGAGGTCGCGGGCATCCTCGCCGGCCTCAAGCTCGACGCGGCCTCGATCGCCACGGGCCTGCTCCACGACACGGTCGAAGACACCGGCGCCAAGCTGGACGAGATCCGCGAGCATTTCGGCGACACCGTGGCCCGCCTGGTCGACGGGGTGACCAAGCTCAACAAGATCGAGCTGCAATCGACGAAGACCGCCCAGGCCGAGAATTTCGGCAAGCTCCTGGTCGCCATGTCCGAGGACATCCGGGTCCTCTTGGTCAAGCTCGCCGACCGGCTGCACAACATGCGCACGCTGCAGTTCGTGCCGCCCGACAAGCGCCAGCGCATCGCCCTCGAGACGATGGAGATCTACGCGCCCTTGGCCGAGCGGATCGGCATGGAGCGATTGAAGGCCGAGCTCGAGGACTTGGCGTTCGCCGAGCTGGCACCCGAGGCCCGCGACAGCGTCGTCCACCGCCTGGGACAGCTGCGCCAGGACGATACGGCGCTCAACGAGCGGATCGTCGCCGAGCTCAAGGGCAAGCTCGCCGAAGCCGGGATCGAGGCCGACATCCAGGGCCGCGAGAAATCGCCGCTCTCGATCTGGAAGAAGATGGAGCGCAAGAACGTCTCGTTCGAGCAGCTCTCCGACATCATGGCGTTTCGCGTGATGGTCGACAATATCGGCGAATGCTACGCGGCGCTCGGCGTCATCCACGCGGCCTACGCGATGCTGCCCGGCCGCTTCAAGGACTTCATCTCGACGCCCAAGCAGAACGGCTATCGCTCGCTGCATACCACCATCCTCGGCCCCGAGCAGCGCAAGATCGAGGTGCAGATCCGCACCCGGCAGATGCACGAGGTGGCCGAGTTCGGGGTCGCCGCGCACTGGGCCTACAAGCAGGAGAGCCGGGTCACCGAAGGCCGGCAATACCGCTGGATCCGCGAGCTGCTCGATATCCTCGAGCACACCGCCGAGCCCGAGGAGTTCCTCGCCAACACCAAGCTCGCGATGTTCCAGGACCAGGTCTTCTGCTTCACCCCCCGGGGCGACCTGATCGCCTTGCCGCGCGGCGCCACCCCGATCGACTTCGCCTACGCCGTCCACTCCGAGGTCGGCGACCATTGCGTCGGCGCCAAGGTCGACGGCCGCATGGTTCAGCTCCGCCACCTCCTGCAAAACGGCGACCAGGTCGATATCATCACCAGCCGCAACGCCTGGCCGTCCGCGGCCTGGGAGCGCTTCGTCGTCACCGGCAAGGCCCGGGCGCGCATCCGCCGCGCCATCAAGGCACGCCAGCGTGACGACTACATCCAACGCGGCCGGGAAATGCTGAGCCGCGCCGCCAAGGCGGAGGGCGTGCAGCCGACCGAGCGCCAGCTCGAGCAGGCGGCGAGCGCGCTCAGCCAAGACAGCCTCGAGGACATGCTGGTGCAGATCGGGGAAGGCCAGCTCGCCGCCCGCCTCGTGCTGCAGGCGATCCCGGCGCCGCCGCTCAAGCTGCCGGACAAGCGGGCACCGGGCACCGGTGGGCCGGTCGACGCCGCGAGCGAGGCCGACAACATCGTCCTCTTCAAGCGCCCCCAGGCCGAGCCGAGCGAGCGGCCGTCGGGCCTGATCGCCGGCCTTCCGTCAGGCGTCGCCTACCAGTTCGCCGGCTGCTGCCGGCCGATCCACGGTGACCCGATCATCGGCGTGGTCAGGACCGGCCGGCCGATCAGCATCCACTGCCGCGACTGCACCACCGTGATGCGGATGAGCGAGAGCGAGCATCGCTTCGTCGATGTCGGCTGGAACGACCGGATGGTCGAGCCGATCGCCACCCGGATCGCCGTCATGGTCAACAACCGGCCGGGCTCGCTCGGCACCATCAGCACCATCATCGGCAAGAACGACGGCAACATCGTCGACGTCAAGGTCGGCCGCCGCTCGACCGAGGTCTACGAGATGGTGCTCGACGTCGAGGTCAAGGGTGTCGACCAGCTGCAAGGCATCCTCGCCGCGCTGCGCGCCAACCCGATCGTCAGCACGGTCGAAAGAAGCCGCTCATGAAGAACGAATCCGGGGCCGCCAGCGAGCCGGTGCTGTCTGCCGAAGCCGCACTCGCCGAGTTCCGCGAGGCCGGCGCGCTGCTCGAGGGCCATTTCATCCTGACCAGCGGCCGGCGCAGCGGCCACTACATGCAATGCGCCAGGGTGATGGTCGATCCGGCCCGGGCCGAGCGGCTCTGCCGGGCACTCAGGGCGCGCATCCGTGAGACCCGACCCGAGATCGTGGTCGACGCCGTGGTGGCGCCGGCCATGGGCGGCATCCTGGTCGGCTACGAGCTCGCCCGGCAGCTCGGCACCCGCTCCTTCTTTACCGAGCGGGTCGAAGGCCGCTTCGCGCTCCGCCGCGGCTTCCACCTCGCCCCCGGCACGCGCGTGCTGATCGCCGAGGACGTCGTCACCACCGGCCTCTCCCTGCGCGAGTGCGCGGACTGCGTCGCCGCCCTCGGGGCCGTGCCGGTGGCCGGCGCCTGCCTCGTCGACCGCAGCAACGGCAAGGCGGACATCGACATGCCGCTCGTGGCCCTCGTGGCCGTCGACTTCCCGACCTTCGCCCCGGACGAGATCCCGCCCGAACTCGCCGCGATCCCGCCCACCAAGCCCGGCTCCCGCGGCCTCGCGTAAGCCGAAGCTCACCCGGCGAAGGCCGACGTACGGCGTCGTCGTTCACCGCTCGCGGCCAGTCGACTTGTGGCCGCTATCGACAAGCGACATATTGGAACCCGAGGACGATCACTCGTCCCGGACGAACAGGTATGGATCCGGTGCGGCTCGTCATGTCGAAGCATGCGCTCGAACAGATTGCGGAACGGCGTTTGGATCGCCTTGCGGTCGAACGGGTGGCGATGCAGCCGGAGTGGACCGAGTCCGATCCGCAACCCGGCGTCATTCGCCTGTTCGGACCAGCACCAGAACATGGTGGCCGCGTGCTTCGTGTGGTCGTTGCCGATCGCGGCTTGGAGCGTCATGTGCTCACAGCCGTTCTCGATCGGAATGCCCGACGCCGCAAGCAGAGGAGACGCTGACGTTGCGCGCGAGATACGATCCGCAAACCGACATTCTCTATTTGCGCCTCTCGGAAGCCCCGATCGAGGAGAGCGAGAGCATCGAGCCCAACCTCCTGGTCGATCGCGACGCGCAAGGCCGCATCGTCGGCATCGAGGTTCTGTGGGCATCGACCCTCGACGGTGCCAATCCGCACGCCATGGCCTTCGAGGTCATGCGCGAGGCCGTGGCCGAGCCCGAGGCCGTCGAATAGCGGCTCTGGCCCGAGCCTCAACGAAACGCCGGCTCGTCGAAGCTCCGGAGCTTCCGCGAATGCAGCCGGTCCGGGCCCTGCTCGCGGAGCAGCCGGATGGTCTCGAGGCCGATCTCGAGATGCTGGTTGACCCGCT
>SLRI01000590.1 GCA_007131045.1 Rhodospirillales bacterium | reverse complement strand
CGCCACCCTGCCCGCCAAACGCGCACTCACGCTCGTTCTCCCAGCCGTTGGTCGAGCCCGCGTCATGCCCGTGGCGGCGGTACCTTGCCACGGGCCGGCGGACGCAGAAAATCGAAGTCGCAGCCGCGGTCGGCCTGCTCGACGGTCTCGAGGTAGAGCCGGCGATAGCCGCGCTCCGGGATCTCCGGCCCGACCTCGCCCTGGCGCTCGCGGCGCCGGGCGAGCGTCGCCTCGTCGACCAGGAGGTCGAGCCGGCGGGCCGGCACGTCGAGGCGGATGCGGTCGCCGTTCTCGACCAGCCCGAGCGGGCCGCCGACGGCGGCTTCCGGTGTGATGTGGAGGACGATGGTGCCGAAGGCGGTGCCGCTCATCCGGGCATCCGACAGCCGCACCATGTCCTTGACACCCGCCCGTGCCAGCTTCTTGGGGATCGGCACGTAGCCGGCCTCCGGCATGCCGGGAGCTCCCTTGGGGCCGGCGCCGCGCAGCACGAGCACGTCGTCGGCTGCCACATCCAGATCCGGATCGTCGATGCGTGCGGCGAGGTCGGCGAGCGAATCGAATACCACCGCCCGGCCCTCGTGGACGAGCAGCTCGGGGTCGGCGGCTGCCTGCTTGATCAGCGCGCCGCCGGGACCGAGATTGCCGCGCAGGACCGCGAGGGCACCGCCGGCGTGGATCGGCCGGTCGAAGGGACGCACCACCGACTGCGAGAACACTTTCGCCGCCGCCAGGTTCTCGCCGAGGGTGCGGCCGTTGACGGTCAGGCAATCCAGATGCAGGAGATGGCGGATCTCGCGCAACACCGTGGCGAGGCCGCCCGCCTTGTGCAGGTCCTCCATGAAGTGCTCGCCGGTCGGCCGAAGATCGACGAGGACCGGGCAGTCGCGGCCGATCGCATCGAAGGCCTCGAGATCGAGCTCGAGGCCGAGGCGTCCGGCAATGGCGGCGAGATGCACGACGCCGTTGGTCGAGCCGCCGATGGCGTGCAGCACCGTGAAGGCGTTGGCGAAGGCCTCGGGCGTCATGATCCGGTCCGGCGTGGTTCCTTCCTCGGCGAGGGCGACGGCACGGCTGCCGGCGAGCTCGGCGTGGCGCAGGCGTGCTGCGGCCACTGCCGGGATGGCGGCGCCGCCCGGCAGCATCATGCCGATCGCCTCGGCCACGCAGGCCATGGTCGAGGCGGTGCCCATCACCATGCAGGTGCCGGCCGACGGGCAGAGCTCCTCGCCGGCCTCGACCAGTTCCTGCTCGTCGATCTCCTCGGCCCTGAAGGCGCCCCAGAAGCGCCGGCAGTCGGTGCAGGCGCCGACCGGGCGGCCGCGGTGGGAGCCGGCGATCATCGGGCCGGTGACGAGCTGGATGGCCGGCACGTCGTGGCTCGCCGCGGCCATCAGCTGCGCCGGCACGGTCTTGTCGCAGCCGCCGATCAGGATCACCGAATCGAGCGGCTGGGCGCGCAGCATCTCCTCGGTGTCCATCGCCATCAGGTTGCGCAGGAACATGCTGGTCGGATAGGCGAACGATTCGTGGATCGAGATCGTCGGGAAGGCCACCGGCAGGCCGCCGGCCAGCATCACCCCGCGTTTGGCCGCCTCGATCAGCTCCGGCACGTTGCGGTGGCAGGCGTTGAAGCCCGAGAAGGTGTCGGTGATGCCGACGATCGGACGCTCGACCGCGTCCTCGGTGTAGCCCATCGCCTTCACGAACGCCTTGCGCAGGAAGACCGAGAACGCGTCGTCGCCATAGCTGGTGAGGTTCTTGCGCATGCCCCGCGCGCGTTCGCTCATCCCGCCTCCTCCGATGCGTGCGACTGGCTCGGGCCGCAATCGACGCGGTCAAGCAACCATCGGCGCCTCGAGCCGTCAACCACATTGTCGACAATGTGGTTGACAGGCTTCCGGGCGCTCCATAGCCTTTTTTGGAATTGGCAAAGGGAGGCTGCCGGAGGGACGTCCCGGCACGGAACAGCGCAGCGCGGCGTGGACGAGTCTGCCGATCGAGCGCCCGCGGCCGGGGAAGGCATGTTGGACACGCTGCCGGAGAGCGGAACAATCACCAGGGTGGGACCGCGGCGGACCGTCGAGGCGCCCGCCGCCTGCCACGCCCGTCGCCACCTCCGCTGAGGGATCGAGACCATGGCAAGACGCCTCGACGGCAAGGTGGCCTTGGTTTTCGGCGCCGGCTCGGCCGGCGAGGGATGGGGCAACGGCAAGGCGACGGCAGTGCTCTACGCCAGGGAGGGTGCGCGCATCGCTGCGGTCGACGTCGACCCGGCCGCTGCCGAGGCAACCGTCGCGTTGATCGTGGACGAGGGTGGCGAGGCCTTGGCCCTTCAGGCCGAGGTCACCTCGAGCGCGGACGTGGCGCGCGTCACCCGGCAGACCCGCGAGCGGTTCGGCCGCATCGACGTGCTGCACAACAATGTCGGCATCAACCGCCGCGGCACCCCGGTCGACACCAGCGAGGCGGATTGGGACCGGGTGATGGACGTCAACGTCAAGAGCCTGTTCTTGACCTGCAAGCATGTGCTGCCGGTGATGAGCGAGCAGGGCTCGGGCGCCATCGTCAACATCTCCTCGATCGCCAGCACGCGCTGGGTCGGCTATCCGTTCATCGCCTATGCTGCCTCCAAGGCGGCGGTGAACCACTTCACGCGCGCAGTCGCTGTGCAGTATGCGGCCAAGGGGATCCGCGCCAACGTCGTGCTGCCGGGACTGATGAACACACCCCGCATCTACGACCACATCGTCGCGTTCTACGACAATCCCGAGGAGATGATCGAGCAGCGTGGCGCGGTGGTGCCGATGGGCCGGATGGGGGATGCCTGGGACATCGCCCACGCCTCGTTGTTCCTCGCCTCCGACGAGGCCCGCTACATCACCGGGGCCGAGATCGTCGTCGACGGCGGGCTCCAATGCCGGGCCGGCCGATGACCGCGAGCGGCGCTCGCGAGACGTTCCCCCTGCCGCAGAGCGACGGCAGGCCCGCCTCGGCGCTGGCACTGCGCTGGGACAGTTCGACAAGCAACAGTCAGGGAGACAACCGATGAAGGCTCGACAGCTTTATCTGACGGCACTCGTCACCACGGCGCTGATCGGCGTCGGGTTCTCGGCGGCCGCCGACTATCCCGAGCGGTCGATCACCATGATCGTGCCGTTCGCCGCCGGCGGCGGCACCGATGTCACCGCGCGCACCGTGGCGCCGTACCTGGAGGAATATCTCGGCGGCGAGATCGTGGTCGAGAACGTGCCCGGCGGCAGCGGCGAGCTCGGCGCCACGCGCATCGCCCAGGCCGAGCCGGACGGCTACACCATCGGCTGGATGAACGTCACCAACACGATGGCCAACGCCTATGCGCGCGACACCGCCTACGAGACGCCGGCGAGCTTCGAGCCGATCGCCAATGTCGTGTTCGACGCGGCGATGGTGGTGGTCGGGCCCGACAGCCAGTTCGAGACCTTCCAGGAACTCCTCGACTACGCCGCGGAGAACCCGGGCGAGCTCACCTTCGCGACCTCCGGCATCTCCTCCGACAGCCACCTCAACCTCTTGCTGCTGCACGGCGAGTCGGACGCACGCTTCACCCACGTCCCGTTCGAGGGCGGTGCCGCCTCGCGCGCGGCGACGCTCGGCGGCCATGTCGACGTCCTGTCCAGCACCCGCAGCGAAGTGCAGCCGTACCACGAGGAGGGCGAATTGCGCATCCTCGCCGCCTGGACCGAAGAGCGCCTCGATGCGCTGCCCGACATCCCCACCCTCAAGGAGCACGGTATCGATTTGACCAGCGGCTCCTGGCGCGGCTTGATCGCGCCGGCCGGCACGCCGCGGGAAATCGTCGAGCAAATCGCCGATGCGGTCGAGGAAATGGTCAACAACGAGGAGTTCCAGAGGCGGTCCGAGGACATCCGGCTCGGGCTCGAGTACATGGACGCCGATGCGTACATGGCGTTCCTGACGGATTGGGACGAGCGGCTGACGGCGCTTTGGGAAGCCGAGCCCTGGCAGTAGCCTAGAAGCGGCCGATAGTGGTGCGGCGTGGACGGCTTGGCTCCTCCACGCCCGCCACCGGTCGGGCTCTGCGAAGGTCCGTCGAGAGCGAGGAAGTGCCGTGGCGGTTGCACCTCTCACCGAGCGGCTGGCAGCGGTGGTCACGCTGGCCGTCACCGGCGTCGCCTGGTGGATGAGCGCGCGGTTCCCCTTCGACGCGCGGTTCTTTCCCCGCATGGTCCTCGGCCTCCTCGGGGTGCTCTCGGTGGTCTGGCTGGTTCGCACCTTCGTTTCGGCCGGCAGCCGCTTCGCCGCCCCGGTCGCGGAGGGCGAGACGGGTGAGGTCGAGCCGTTCTTCATCAGTCCCGGCTACTTCGTCGCCGCCATCACCATGCTCACCGCCTACGTCCTGATGGTCGGTCAACTCGGCTACTTCAGCTCGACCATCCTCTTCATACCAGCCATGGCGCTGGCGCTCGGCTACCGCCGGCCGTTGGGCATTCTGCTGACCACGGGCGCCTTCGTCGGCATGATCTACCTGATTTTCGTGGTCATGTTCCGCCGGCGACTGCCAACCGAGTTCTTCGCCACCTGGCTTTAGTGAGCGGCGGGTGAATCCCATGCGCCATGGATGCGGTCGAACACCCTGGGTCCGGAGCGGCGCCGACGATGTTTGAGCCCTTCCTCGACGCGCTGCCGATCGTCTTTCAATGGCAGAATCTCGCCGCCATGGTCGGCGGGCTGGTCGCCGGCATCGTCATCGGGGCGCTGCCGGGCCTGACGGCGACCATGGCGATCGCGGTGCTGCTGCCGATGACCTTCACCCTGCAGCCGCTGGTAGCACTCGGCATGATGGCCGGCATCTACAACGGCGTCATGTACGGCAGCGCCATCCCGGCGGTTCTGCTGCGCATCCCGGGCACGCCGGCGGCGGTGGCGACCACCTTCGACGGCTACCCGATGGCCAGGAAG
The DNA here is from genome assembly GCA_007131045.1 of Rhodospirillales bacterium. Classification (GTDB taxonomy): domain Bacteria; phylum Pseudomonadota; class Alphaproteobacteria; order Geminicoccales; family Geminicoccaceae; genus SLRI01. The sequence goes on along the minus strand of SLRI01000590.1, from coordinate 3,284 downwards.
GGCGAGGCGGCGACGGCGCTGCAGGTCGCCGTGGCGTCGTCCGCGGTGGGCGGCATGGCCAGCGGCCTGGCGCTCATGATCCTGACCCCGCCACTGTCCTTGATCACCCTCGCCTTCGGCCCGCCCGAGGTGTTCTGGGTGGCGGTGCTCGGGCTCACCAGCGTCGCCATGCTGGTCGGCCACGACCCGCTCAAGGGCATCATCAGCATGGCGCTCGGGCTGTTCCTCGCGACCTTCGGGATCGACCAGGTGACCGGCCACGAGCGGTTCACCTTCGGCAGCGTGCACATGCTGCACGGCTTTCACATCGTCGTCGTGCTGATCGGCCTCTACGCCGTCCCGCCGGCGATCCAGATGGCCGAGCAGTCGATCCGCGGCGGCCTCGGCGCGGTGTTGCCGGAGATGGGCAAGCCGGCGCACAGCATCTGGGCGACTATCAGCCTCTGGGCGACCTGGGTGCGGTCCTCGCTGATCGGCATCATCGTCGGCATCATCCCGGGGGCCGGAGGCAACGTCGCGGCGTTCATCGCGTATGCGGAGGCCAAGCGCAACGCCAAGGATCCCGCGTCCTTCGGCAAGGGCAACCCGGCCGGCGTCGCCGCCGCGGAATGCGCCAACAATGCCGACAACGCGGCCTCGCTGATCCCGGCCCTGACCTTCGGCATCCCCGGCAACGTGGTGGCGGCGCTGATCCTCGGCGGCCTGCTCGTGCACGGCCTGCAGCCCGGCCCGCAGCTGTTCCGCGACGCGCCCGACGTCGTCTACGGCTTCATGCTGCAGATGTTCCTGACGGCGGCCATGCTGCCGATCTTCGGCGGGCTGATCGCCACCCGGCTGTTCGCCCAGGCACTCCGCCTGCCGCGGGCGCTGTTGATGCCGATCATTCTCTCGTTCACCGTGCTCGGCTGCTACCTGATCCAGAACAGCATCGTCGACGTCTACCTGATGCTCGGCTTCGGCGTGCTCGGCTATGTCATGGAGCGCCTGGACATACCGCTCGCCCCGGCGACCCTCGGCGTCATCCTCGGCACGCTCGCCGAATGGAATTTCCGCCTGTCGCTGATCCTCGGCCGGGGCAGCCCGGAAATCCTCTTCACGCGCCCGATCTCGCAGATCCTGATCGTGATGTGCGTAGCCTTCCTGCTCTATCCCGTCATCCGCGCGCTGATCACGCGCCGGCGCGCCGCTGCGGCCGCCGAGCGCTAGCCGCACCGCAGAGGAGCCCGTCATGGCCCATATCGTCGCCGCCATCGAGCGCCCGGGCACCGCCGATCTCGAGGCGATCGCAGCGCTCACACCCGCCACCCTGCACGAGGCGCAAGGCCGCCGCGGCGCGCTCGACGCCCGGATCAAGCCGATCTATCCCGGCATGCGCCTGTCCGGCCCGGCGCTCACCGTCCACTGCCACGCCGGCGACAATCTGATGCTGATCGCCGCGCTCGAGGTGGCCGAGCCGGGTGACGTGCTGGTCGTTGCCGCCGGTGGCCGCGAGCGGCAGGGCGGCTTCGGCGAGGTGCTGGCCACCGCTTGCCGGGCACGCGGCATCGCCGGGCTGGTGATGGACGCGGGCGTGCGTGACGGGGCAGCACTTCGCGCCATGGACTTTCCGGTGTTCTGCCCCGGGCTCTGCGTCGAGGGTACCGTCAAGGAGACCCTCGGCACGGTCAACCGGCCGGTCGTCCTCGGCGGCGCGCTCGTTGAGCCGGGCGACGTCGTCAACGGCGACGACGACGGGGTGGTGGTGGTGCGCCGCGACGAGGTGGGCGAGGTTGTCCGCGCCGCGGTGGCACGCGAGGCCAAGGAGGCCGAGATCATGGCCGCCTTGCGCGAGGGCCGGAGCTTCCTGGAGCTCAGCGGGATCGGCGAGGTGCTCGAGCGCAAGGGCTGTATCAGGGCATAGCGACGACGCGCTCCGACCTGCCGCTCCCACGGCTGCCGGGACGGAACAGCTAGGGCCGGTATTGCTCGTCGCTGACCTTTTCCATCCACTCGACGTGCCGGCCGTCCAGCCGCTCGTGGATGGCGATGTGCGTCATCGCCGTCGTCGGCGACGCGCCGTGCCAGTGCTTCTCGCCCGGCGAGAACCAAACCACGTCGCCCGGCTCGATCTCCTCGATCGGGCCGCCTTCCCGCTGGGCCAGCCCGCGACCCGCAATCACGACGAGCGTCTGGCCGAGGGGATGCGTATGCCAAGCGGTGCGCGCCCCGGGCTGAAAGGTGACGCTAGCGCCCAGGACGCGAGCCGGTTCACCCGCCTGGAAAAGCTGTTCCAGGTGGACGTCGCCGGTGAACCACTCCTGCGCGCCTCGGTTGGTGGGGCGCGAGCCGCTTCTACTGATGTCCATGTCTTCGGTCTCTCCTGATCAGATAGGCACAGTAGCAGACGGGACGTGAGTCCACGCCGAAACGGCGCCGACCCGAGGGTCGGGCATCCGGCAATCGCTGGCAAGCCCCACTCTCCCGGGTCTAGGGTTCGTTGAGAGACCCAACTCGGTTCGATGCGCTGGATGCGGAGCGGACAACCGCTTCACGACCCTCGCTCGATGGCGAAGTCGCGTTCGTTCCTCAACATAGCCGGAAATGCAGGTGATGGTCGTGCGTTCGACTTGGTGGGACGTCGCCATGCGTGCCATGATATTGCGTCCCAATCGATGGTGAGACCATGGCCGAAGAAGTCGATCGCTGGCTCGAGAGCCTTGGTCTCGGCAAGTACGCCGCGCTTTTTGCCGACAACGAGATCACGACGGACGTGCTCCCAGATCTGACCGAAACAGATCTCGAGAAGCTCGGTCTGCCGCTCGGCGCCCGCAAGAAGATCATCAAGGCCGCTTCTGCTTTGGCCTCGGCAATGGATCCGGATCGGCTGCCGGGCTCGGCTGAAGCGCCGGCAAGGGCCGCGTCTTTCACGCCAGCCCAGGCCGAGCGTCGCCAGCTGACCGTGATGTTCGTCGATCTCGTGGCCTCGACGGCGCTTTCCGCCCGGCTCGACCCGGAGGAGATGGGGGCCGTCTTGCGCGGCTACCAGAACGCGGTGGCCGGCGAGGTGGCACGGTTCGAGGGGCATGTGGCGAAGTTCATGGGCGACGGGGTCCTGGCCTATTTCGGCTGGCCGCGGGCGCACGAGGACGAGGCCGAGCGGGCGGTGCGGGCCGGGCTCGCCATCGTCGCCGCGGTGGCGCGGCTGAGCGGTGGCGGCACACCGCTGGCCTGCCGGATCGGGGTCGCGACGGGGCTCGTGGTGGTCGGCGAGCTGATCGGTGAGGGGGTGGCGCAGGAGCAGACGG
>SLRI01000457.1 GCA_007131045.1 Rhodospirillales bacterium | reverse complement strand
TTCCTCGTGATCATCGCGGCCGGGAAGTTCCAAGGCGTGACGAGGGCGGCGACGCCCACCGGCTCGCGCCAGACCTCGACCTCGGCGTCGGGGAGGTGCGACGTGACGCTCTCGATGTTCGGGCGCTTGGCCTCCTCCGCATAGAACTCGACGAAGCTCGCGGCATAAGCGATCTCGCCGCGGGCCTCGGCGAGCGGCTTGCCCTGCTCGATGGTCATCAGCCGGGCGAGGTCGTCGGCCGATGCCTCGATCAGCTCGAACCAGCGGCGGAGCAGGGCCGAGCGGGCTTGCGGCAAGAGGCGGGCCCAGCCGGGCCAGGCCGCGTGCGCGGCATCGAGGGCCTTGCTGCTCTCGGCGGCCGAGAGGGCGGCGACGCTGCCGACCGTGCTGCCGTCCGCGGGGTCGGTTACGGCGATGGTCCGGCCGTCGGCGGCTGCGGCCCATTTGCCGGCGATGAAGGCCTCGGTCTTGAACAGGCCCTGGTCCTCGAGGTGGGCGGCTGCCGGCATGGATCGGCCTCCAGGTGATGTGGCGGTGCGGGGAATTTCCGAAGACTAGCGGCAAATGCCGAGAATGTGGCTCCAAAGGTCTGCGGCGGCGAAGACGATCGACATGGTGTGAACCACCTCGGCTAGCGGAATCTTCTAGCTGCGGACCATCACGAACGAGCTCGGGCGGGGGAGGAACACCGTCAAGAGGCCGAGGATCGGCAGGAACGAGCAGATCCAGTAGACGTACTGGATACCCCTGGCGTCGGCCAGCACACCCAGAACGGCGGCCGAGATGCCGCCCATGCCGAAGGCGAAGCCGAAGAATATCCCGGCGATCATCCCGACCCTCCCTGGCACCAGTTCCTGGGCGAAGACGATGATGGCGGGGAAGGCCGAGGCGATGATGACGCCGATGACGAAGGAGAGCACGCCGGTCCAGAAGAGATCGACATGGGGGAGGAGGAGGGTGAAGGGCAAGACGCCCAGGATCGAGACCCAGATCACCGAAAGGGCGCCGATGCGATCACCGACCGGACCACCGGCCACGGTGCCGAGCGCCATAGCGCCCAAGAAGAGGAAGAGCATGAGCTGCGATTGCTGGGTGGTGAGCTCGAACTTGTCGATCAGGAAGAAGGTATAATAGCTCGAGATGCTGGCCGTATAGGCGTTCTTGCTGAAGACCAGGACGGCGAGCACGACGATCGCCAGGACGATGCGGTTCTTGGGCAAAGGCAAAGCGCGGCTCGGCGGCGACTTGCCGGCATTGGCCTTCCTGTAGCGGCCGTACCAGTTGCCGACCTGCCACAAGATCGCCATGCCGAGCAATGCTGCGAGCGAGAACCAGGCGATCGACGGGCGGCCCAAGGGCACCACGATGAAGGCGGCGAGCAAGGGGCCGATGGCGGTGCCGAAATTGCCGCCGACCTGAAAGAGCGACTGGGCGGTGCCGAACTTGCCGCCCGAGGCGAGCCTGGCGACGCGCGAGGCCTCGGGGTGGAAGATCGCCGAGCCCACGCCGATCAGGCAGGCGCCCATGAGCAGCATCGGGTAGCTGGTGGCGGTGGCCAGCAGGAAGAGGCCGCACATGGTCGAGCCCATGCCGACGGGCAGGGATTGCGGGATCGGGCGCTTGTCGGTGTAGAGGCCGATCAGCGGCTGCAGCAGCGAGGCGGTGACCTGAAAGGCCAGGGTCATCAGCCCGATCTGCCAGAAATCGAGGCTGAATTCGTCGCGCAGCAGGGGGTAGATGGCAGCCAGCAGCGACTGCATCACGTCGTTCAGCAGGTGGCAGAGGCTGACGCCGAGGATCACGAGATAGGCGGTCTTCTCCACCGCCGGGGAGGTCGTCGTGGTTGCCATGGCCCGATGTCTTAAAAAATGGAGGGCCACGCAAAGGCCGTCTTTCGCCCCTGGTCAAGGGCCACTTCCACGCGAGCGGTGGCCCTATTCCGGTGCCCTACTCGGTTGGATGCAGGGCAGGGAACAGTGGCGGCGGCTCTTCCTTGACCGGCTTGGTGACGAAATAGGTCCAGTAGCGCTTGACCCCGGCGTCGCTGGAGAGGAGGCCGTCGACCAATGCCTGGTAGTTGTCGACGTCCTGCGCCATGATCTTGACGATGTAGTCGATGCCGCCGCCCACGGCGAAGCACTCGAAGATCTCGGGGATGCTGGCGACGATCTCCTCGAACCGCTGGAAATCCTCGCTCCTGTGGCTCTCCAGCTCGATCGTCACGAACACGTAGGTGTGCGGCGTCAGGTGCTTGAAAGCAATCCTGGCCCCGTAGCTTTTGATGATGCCGGCCTCTTCCAGGCGCTGCAGCCGGGCCCAGCAGGGGGTCGCCGAGAGGTTCACCCGCTTGGCGAGCTCGGCCTTGGTGATGCGGCCTTCGCGCTGCAGGATCGCCAGGATCTTGAGATCCCGATCGTCCAATCGCAGCCCGCGCCCCTTCATCGCGGCATTCTCCAGCGCCCGCTCCCCGTCATCGTTGCGGCTGGTCGAAGGGCAGCAATAACCCTGCCAGCCGGTTGTTCGTGCCTCCAGACGTCCGGATCGTAGCCCGGCTAGGGGGCCCACGCCAATAGGCTGCGCGGATGGCGGGATGCGGGCTGGTTGGGCAAGCGGCATCGGCTCGGCTCGGCTGATCATTTCACGAGCACCATGGTGACCTTGGCCATGCTGGTCACCTTGTGCGAGACGGAGCCCAAGAGGAAGCCGCCGAAATCGCCGAGACCGCGGGTGCCCATGACGATGCTGTCGGCCTCCTGCTCCTCGGCGAAGGCGACGATGGCGCGCGCCGGGTGGCCGCGCTTGGCCCAGGCCTCGACTTTCGCGGCCCCGGCGGCGATCGCCCGGTTCTTGGCGTCCTTGACCAGGCCCTTGGCGTAGCTCTTCAAGGCCTCGTCAGGGGTGTCGAGCTGCTCCGGGCCGCGGACCATGGAGAGCGAGGCCTCGAGCGGGCTGTGGTGGCGGTAGACGCACAAGATCAGGATTTCGCCGCCGAACTTGTCGGCGAGGTCGACCGCGGCATCGAGGGCGCGGTTCGCCTGCTCCGAGCCGTCCACCGGCACCAGCATGCGTTGAAACAATGGCTTGGCCTCCCCCTTCTCGAGTTTCAGCCGAAGGCGAGATCGCGCAGGAAGAGGGCGATCTGCGGGAACAGGATGAGGGCGACGCTGACCGCGAACAGCATCAGGATGAAGGGCGGGGTGCCGCGGATCACGTCCATGTAGGGCCGGCGGAAGATCGCGATCGCCGTGAAGATGTCGCAGCCGAAGGGGGGTGTGGCGGAGCCGATCGCGACCTGCAGCGTGATGATGACGCCGACCAGCACGGGGTCGATGCCGGCGGCGTCGACCAGTGGCGCGAAGATCGGCACCAGCACCAGGATGACGACGATCGGGTCGACGAACATGCAGCCGATGAAGAACGCGATCGAGATCGCGACCAGGGTCATGATCGGCCCGGCATCGGCCAGGCCCAGCCCGGCGATGATCGCCTGCGGGATCTGGGCGAACGAGATCGCCCAGGAGAAGGCGGCACCGGCGGCGACCAGGATGAAGACCACGGCGGTGATCAGGCCGGTCGACTTGGCGATCTCGAACAGCTCCTTCGGGCCCAGCGAGCGGAAGACCAGCACCTCGAGGATCAGCGCGTAGAGGACGCAGACGGAGGCCGCCTCGGTCGGGCTGAAGATGCCGCCATAGATTCCGCCCACCACGATGACCGGAAAGCCCAGGGGCCAGACGGCGGCGACCACCGCCTCGCCGCGCTCCCGCCACGTCGCCTTGGGCAGGACCGGAATATCGTGGCGGACGGCGTAGATGTAGCAATAGATCGAGAACATGAAGAGGATCAGCACGCCGGGCCCGACGCCGGCGATGAACAGCTCGGAGATCGAGGTGCCGGAGATGACGCCGTAGATGATCATCGCGATCGAGGGCGGGATCAGCATGGCGATGTCGGAGCTGTTGACGATCAGCGCCAGGGTGAAGCTGTCCTTGTAGCCGGCCTTGAGCATGCGCGGCCTGAGCGGGCTGCCGACGGCGACCACGGTCGCCTGGGTCGAGCCCGAGACGGCGCCGAACAGCGCACAGCTGGTGGCGGCCGTCACCCCGAGCCCGCCGCGGTAGTGACCGACGAAGGACATCACGAGGTCGATCAGCCGGTTGGCCGAGCGGCCGCGGGTGATGATGTCGGCGGCCAGGATGAACATCGGCACCGCGACCAGCGCCGAGGGGCGGATGCCGGCGATCATCTGCTGCACCATGATCTCGGGCGAGATCGGCATGTAGATGAAGAAGGCCACGAAGGTGCCCGCGATCAGCGGCACCATCATCGGAAAACCGAGCAGCAGGAGGACGATCATCGTCCCGAGCATCACCGTGGCCATGGCCGGGCTCCCCTCCTAGACCTTGCTTTGCGCGTCGTCGTAGCTGTCGACGATCGACGACGACAGATAGACGTCGGGCCTGGTCAGATTGACCACGGCGGTCATGATGTACTGGATGCCGGTGACCACGAAGCCGAACGGCACCCAGATCTGGGTGAGGTAGACCGGAATCCGCAGCGACGGCGAGACCCGGCCGGTGGCGTAGACGCCGGCGACGTAGACGTAGGAGTAGTAGGCCAGCACGAACATCGCCGCCGCCGTGACCAGCGAGATCACCACCATCAGCGCCTTTCGGCCGATGTCGGGCAGGGAGTCGTAGATCGCCGACATGCGGATGTGCCGGCCCATCCGCGCGGCATAGCCGATGCCGATGAAGGTGATGAGGATGATCAGGAACTGGTTGACCTCCTCGGCGAAGTAGATGCTCTGGCCGAAGAGGAAGCGGCCGAAGATGTTGCCGACCGACATGACGGCCATCAGCAGCACACCGAACGCGAGGATCACCGCCTCGACCCGCGAGATGGCGAGGTCGAGCAGCCCCAGGGGCCTGAGAATACCGCCGAGCGGTGCGGAGGGCGTGGTTTCCGGCAGCGGCCGGCTCGGGTCTTCCTGCATCGATCGCTACCCTCGAGGCCAGGAGGCGGGGCGGTGCGCTACCGCGCAGCACCGGGCGGCAGGGCCGCCGCCCGGCTGGTCGCTCGACGGTCAGCTGCCGACGCGCTCGCGGCTCGCCTCGATGTCGGCCTCGAAGCCCTCGAGCACCTCGGCACCGCTCGGCCCGACCATCTCGATGAAGGACTGGCGCACCCGCTCGGCCGCCTGGCGGAACGGCTCGCGCTCCTCGTCGCTCAGCACCGTGATCCCCATGTCCGGCCTGGACTCCAGGATCTTCGCCTCGGATTCCTCGGTGAGGCCCTGCTGGTACTCGATGATGTGCTCGAAGGCCGCATCGGCGGCAGAGCGGACCAACTCCTGATCCTCTTCGCTCAAACCGTTGAAGAAGTTGCCGTTGGCGATCACCGCCGTGGTGAAGTTGTTGTGCCCGGTATAGGTGATGTGGTCGGTGACCTCGTACATCTTCGTCGATTCGACGAAGAACATCGGGTTCTCCTGGCCCTGGATCATGTTGAGCTGGAGCGCGCCGTAGACCTCGCCCCAGGGCAAGGGCGTCGGCGTAGCACCAAAGGCGTTGTAGGTCTCGACCAGCAGCGGCGTGGTCATCACCCGGAAATTGACGCCCGATAGGTCATCCGGGCTCTTGATCGGCTCCTTGGTGGTCATCACCACCTCGCCCTCGGGGTACATGTCGATCAGGGTGAGCATCTGGTCCTCGTACATCGCGGCCAGGGTCTCGTTGATCGTCGGCGACGTGGCGAAGAAGTCGGCCAGCACGTCCGGCTCCTCGGGCAGCACGTAGGGCAACAGGAAGACCTGGAGCTCGGGGATCAGGCTGCCCATGAAGCCGGGCGAGGCATTGGCGAACTCGATCGCCCCGAACTGGACGAGCTCGGTGACGTCGGCGCTCTCGCCGAGCGTGCCGAACGGAAAGATGGCGACGGAGTTGTCCGAGTTGGCCTCGATGTATTCCTTGAACTGCGTGGCATAGACGCCCTGCACCTCGTCGATCGCCTCCTCGAGGGCGAACTTCCAGGACGCTGCCTCGGCGGTCGAAACCGCGAGCAGGCCCAAGGCGAGTGCGGCGGCGCTGGTGCGGGTCGCGAAAGTGCGGCTCAGTTTGGTCATTTCGGCATCCTCCGTTCGTGGCCGCATCGCGGTAGCGCAGAGCGCCCACGATCGGCAGGCGCGCTGCGGTGCGACCGGCCGCTGTGTTTTCGGCTCGGCGACGTCAATCGTTAGCGACTAGCTTGCTGGCAGGCTGCCGTCCCTGTCTAGCGGCAAAGCTTCCGAATTGCCGTCTATGCTCAGACGAAAGCTCCGACGACTGGGCTCGGTTTGGTCGTTTCGTCGCCCGGTCGAGCATTGACCGAGCCGCCTGCCTGCCACGACCATCAGCGGTGCAGCGATGCTCGAGGGTGCCTGCCGCATCGAGGCGCCGTATCGGCTGGGGGGAGGCTCGTTGGCGGAACTGCTGGACACCGAAACAGTGGTGCGAGAGATTAGAGCGACCGGCTTCGCCGCGCCCGAGGCGCTGGTCCGGGTCGGCCTCGTCCTGCTCTCGACCGACGCGACCACGGAGGCCGATTTCGCCCGGCTGGTGAGCGGCGAACGGCTGCGGCTGCACGCCAACCGGATCGCCTTCGCCAACCCGACGACGCCCGAGAGCCTGGCCGAAACCGGCTCTCGGCTCGCCACGGCAGTTGCTGACCTGTTGCCCGGCAGTGCCTTCGCGAGCGTCTATTTCGCCTGCACCTCGGCGACGGCGGTGCTCGGCGAGGCCGGCATCGCTGCTGCCGTGCAGGGCGCCAAGCCCGGCACCCCGGTGGTCACCCCGGTTGGCGCCGCGCGGGCGGCGCTCGGCGCTTTGGGTGCCCGGCGGATGAGCATCCTCGCGCCCTACAGCGCCACCGTCACCGCCAGGGTCGTGGCACCGTTCGAGGCGGCCGGGTTCGCCATCGACCGGGTCACCTGCTGGGGGATCGAGGACGATCGCGACATGGCGCGGGTGCTGCCAGAGACCATCGCCGAGGAGGCCGTGCGGGCCATCGGCGCCGAGTCCGAGGCGCTGTTCGTCTCCTGCACGGCGCTCCGCGCGGCCGAGGTCGCTGCCGCCATCGAAGCCCGGATCGACCGGCCGGTGGTGACCAGCAACCAGGCCGCGGCCTGGGCCTGCCGGGCGCATGCCGGCCTGGAGCGGCCGCCGCCCGATGCCGGTCGCCTGTTCGACTGCCCCTTCGCCGGCCGGTGAGACCCGCCATGCCCGCTCCCCAACCCAGCGTCACGATCGTCACCGAGTCCGAGATCCGCCGGGTGATCGGCCTGGACGAGGCCGTGGTCGACTGCGTCGAAGGGGCGTTTCGCCGGCTCGCCGAGGGCGGGGTGGTGATGCCGCCGATCCTCCGCCTCGACATCGAGGCCCACAACGGCGAGGTCGACGTCAAGACGGCCTACGTCCCGGGCCTAGCCAGCTTCGCGATCAAGATCAGCCCGGGCTTCTTCGACAACCCCAAGCTCGGGCTCGCCAGCGTCAACGGTTTGATGACGCTGTTCTCCTCGACCACCGGGCTGATCGAGGCGGTGCTGCTCGACAACGGCTATCTCACCGATCTGAGGACCGCCGCCGCCGGTGCGGTGACCGCCCGCCACCTGGCCCGAGAGGACGCGGCCACGGTCGCGATCCTGGGTGCTGGCGTGCAGGCCGGGTTGCAGCTAGAGGCGCTCACCCTGGTTCGGCCGATCCGCGAGGCGCGTTTGTGGGCGCGTGACCCCACCAAGGCCGAGGCGGCGGCAGCGCGGCTCGGCCGGAAGCTGGGCCTGCCGGTCCGCGCGGCCGGCACGGCCAGGGAGGCGATGGCCGGCGCCGACATCGTGGTGACGACCACGCCCGCGACCAGGCCGATTCTCGAGGCCGACTGGCTCGAGCCCGGCCAGCACGTCGTCGCCATGGGCTCGGATGCCGAGCACAAGAACGAGATAGCACCCGAGGCGCTGATCCGCTGCGACCGCTACGTCGCCGACAGCCTGGCCCAGACGCGGCGGCTGGGCGAGCTGCACCATGCCATCAAGGCCGGGCTCGCCATCGACGAGCAGGCGCTGGTCGAGCTCGGCCAGGTGATTCTCGGCACGGCACCCGGGCGGACAGGAAGCGGCCAGATCACGCTCGCCGACCTCACCGGCACCGGCGTGCAGGACACCGCGATCGCCACCCTTGCCGGCGAACGGCTGCGCGCCGAAGGTGCGGGCCATGTCCTGCCGC
>SLRI01000666.1 GCA_007131045.1 Rhodospirillales bacterium | reverse complement strand
GCGGGCGGTCTCGATGAATTCGGCGTGACTTTCCAGCGTTACTGTGGCCTTCGCGCCGGTTGCGGAGGATACCGTGACCGCTGCCGCGGTCGAGCCTCGGACGCTCGGTTGAAGCGTGCGGTCGGCTCGGCTAGAGAACCCCCGACAGTCGATCGAAAGCAGCATTATCCATGCACGACCTGAAGTGGCTGCGGGAGCACGGCCCCGACTTCGATGCCGCGCTCGCCCGGCGCGGCCTGCCGCCGGCGGCAGACGAGCTGATCGCCCTCGATCAGCAGTGGCGCGCGCTCGAGACCGAGGTCCAGGAGGACCAGGCGCTGCGCAACCGCCTGTCGAAGGAGATCGGGCAGAAGCGCGGCCCCGACGGCAAGCCGCCGGCCGAGCTCCTCGATCAGGTGGCAAAGCTCAAGGACCGCTTGAAGACCGGCGAAGCCGAGCTGGAGACCGCTCGGGCGAAGCTCGACACGCGGCTGGCCGACCTGCCGAACGTGCTGGCCGCGGACGTGCCGGACGGGCCGGACGAGAGCGCCAATCGCGAGGAGCGGCGCTGGGGCGAGCCGCGCAGCTTCGCCTTCGAGCCCAAGCCGCACGACGCGCTGGGCGCCGCTCTCCGCATGGATTTCGAAGCCGCGGCCAAGCTCGCGGGTGCCCGCTTCGTGGTGCTCGGGGGTGCCCTGGCCAGGCTCGAGCGGGCGCTCGGCCAGCTGATGCTCGACCTGCAGACGGCCGAGCACGGCTACCAGGAGACGGCGGTGCCGCTCCTGGTCCGTGACGCGGCCCTCTTCGGCACCGGCCAGCTGCCGAAGTTCGGCGACGACCTTTTCAAGACGACCGACGGGCGCTGGCTGATCCCGACCGCCGAGGTGCCGCTCACCAACCTGGTCGCCGGCGAGATCCTGGCCGAGGAGGACCTGCCGCTGCGCTTTACGGCGCTGACCCCGTGCTTTCGCTCGGAGGCGGGGGCGGCCGGCAAGGACACCCGCGGAATGATTCGCCAGCACCAGTTCAGCAAGGTGGAGCTGGTGAGCATCACCACGCCGGAGCAGTCGGCGGCCGAGCACGAGCGGATGACGGCTTGCGCCGAGGCCGTGCTCGAGCTGCTCGACCTGCCCTACAGGGTGATGACGCTGGCCTCGGGCGACACCGGCTTCTCGGCCAGAAAGACCTTCGACATCGAGGTCTGGCTGCCGGGGCAGGGGGCCTATCGCGAGATCTCGTCGTGCTCCAATTGCGGCGATTTCCAGGCCCGGCGGATGAACACCCGCTGCCGCCCCAAGGGCGAGAAGCAGACCCGCTTCGTCCACACCCTCAACGGCTCGGGGCTCGCGGTCGGCCGCACGCTGATCGCCGTGCTCGAGACCTATCAGGAAGCCGACGGCAGCATCACGCTGCCCGAGGCCATTCGGCCCTATATGGGCGGCATCGAACGGATCAGCGCACATGCTCAAAGCACCGGGTGACCAGCCCCGCATCCTGGTCACCAACGACGACGGGATCAACGCTCCGGGTCTCAAGGTGATGGAGGCGATCGCCAAGGAGATCTCGGACGAGGTCTGGGTGATAGCACCGGAGGTCAACCACAGCGGCGCCGGTCACTCGCTGACCCTCAGGCGGCCGTTGCGCACGCGGCGGGTCTCGGAGCGGCACTACGCGATCGACGGCACGCCCACGGACTGCGTGCTGCTGGCCCTGCAGAACATCCTCGAGGAGCAGCGGATCGACCTCATCCTCTCGGGCGTCAATCACGGCCACAATCTCGGCGAGGACGTCACCTATTCGGGCACCATCGCGGCTGCGATGGAGGCGACGCTGCTGCAGGTGCCGGCGATCGCCTTCAGCCAGGCCTGCCGCGATCGCCACCCGGTGAAGTGGAAAACGGCGCAGGACTGGGGTGCGCAAATCATTCGTCCGCTGCTTTCAATGGAATGGCCGAAGGACGTCTTGATCAACGTCAATTTTCCCGACTGTGTCGCGCAGAGCGTCAAGGGCGTGCAGGTCACCCGGCAGGGCAAGCAGAAGCTCGGCGACGAGCTGATCGAAAGGATCGACCCGCGCGGCGAACCATATGTCTGGATTGGCCTTTCGCGCGACCAGGTCGACCACGCCGACGGCACCGACGTGGCCGCGGTGCGCGATCACTGGGTCTCGGTGACCCCGATCCAGCTCGACATGACCCATCACCCGAGCTTCGCCAAGCTGACCAACCTCTTGACGCAGCGATAAAAACAGCCACCGCTTGATGTGGCCTGCGAGTAACGGTCGCGCTCTACTTTGCCGCCGGGGTGAATAGGCGCTCGACAGCGGCGCGTGTTTTGCTGAATTCTTGCCTTTCGTGGGTGTTCTGCGCTAGACGCTGAAGCTCGTGTAGCCGCGCGTCGCCGGATGACGATCGTCGTTCGGGCGGCTGTCGCTAGTGGCGGGCGGCTTTCGCTAGTGGGACGAGGGCAGGGGTTTGGTCGAGAGGATGCGCAAGGGTGCCGGACGGGGCGTGCTGGCCACGCTGGCCGGCCTCGCCTTGCTGGGCTGCACGGATTTCCAACCGGTGCACTGGGGCGGGCAGGTGCCCTGGGAGCAGGCCCGAAAGGCGATCTACCAGGACACCGGCGAGACCTCGCGGATGGTGCCGGAGAACGCCCGGCACGTGGTGATGCCGGGCGAGACGGTGAGCGAGCTCGCCGTGCTCTACCGGGTGCCGTCACGCGACATCGTGGCGCTGAACCGGCTGCAGCCGCCCTACACCATCTATGTCGGCCAGGTGCTGCGCCTGCCGCGCCCCGCCGGAGCGCCGCCGGCTGGCGGTGCCACCCATGTCGTGGCCCGTGGCGATACGCTTTCCGGGCTCGCTTCCGTCTACGGTGTCCGTCTCGGCGATCTGGTGGCGCTCAACCAGCACGTCGATCCGACGCGGCTCCATGTCGGCGCCGAGCTGCGCCTGCCGGCGGCTGCAGCTGCACCCAGGGCGGCACCCACGCAAGTCGCCAGGGCCGAGCCGAGGCCGGCCCCGCCAGCGCCGCGGGCGGCCGCAGGGCAGGTGGCGGCGCCGGCACCGTCGACGGCTCCGATCCCGACCCGAGAGGTCCCATCGGCTGCGGCGCCAACGACCCCGACCCCGGCCCGAGAGGCCGCGCCGGCCCCGGTCGAGCCGCGGGTGGCCGAGCGCGACGCCGCCCGGCAACGCGATCTGGCCGCGGTCGAGGCGCCCGCCCTCTCCGACCAGGGCTTCATGTGGCCGTTGGCCGAGGGCGAGGTGATCGGCACCTTCGGCACCAAGCCCGACGGCCGGCGCAACGACGGGATCAACATCGCGGCCCCGGCCGGCAGCCTGGTGCGCGCCGCCGAGAACGGGCTCGTGGTCTATGCCGACGAGGACCTCGCCGCCTTCGGCCGGATGCTCCTGGTGCGCCACGCCGGCGGCTATCTCTCGGCCTACGCCCACAACGAGGCGCTCCTGGTGACCCGCGGCGACGTCGTCGCCCGCGGCCAGCCGATCGCCAAGGTCGGCCGCAGCGGCGACGTGGTCGAGCCGCAGCTGCATTTCGAGATCCGCCGGGGCAAGAGCCCGGTCGACCCGATCGCGATGCTCGGCGAAGGCGAAATCAGCATCGCCCGCCGTGACTGACCGCGGAAGTCAGGCGGCTGCGGGGGCCGCCCGTTCGGCGGACGCCGGCAACGGCGCGTCGATCCGCCGGGCGAGCCAGTGGAGGATCGCCGCGTCGACCCGCTCGTCGAACTTGCGCGCGTACCACATCGGCGAGGCCCTGAGGGCTTCGGCATGGGCCATGGTGAGCGTCGCCGGGCTCGGGCTGCCACCGGGCCAGTCGATGAAGTGCCGATAGCCGTCGGCCAGCCGTGCCGTGCCCAGGCCCTGCCGCACCAGGTTCTGGAAGAAGAACTCGTCCGGCGTCTGCACGTTCTTCAAGAAGGCGAGATAGCGCCGGGTGAGCGGGGCGTCGGCGATCCAGGCGCAGGTCTCGTGGCTGAGGATGCGCCACCAGGGGCCCTTCCAGGCGAGCTCGAGATCGCGTGGCACCGGCCGTGGGAGCACGGTGCGCACCAGCCGCCCCTTGCGCTCGAACGACCAGAGCCAGGGGCGGCGACGCATGTGGAAGGGTTGCTCGGCCAGCCGCTCGAAGGTCAGATAATCGAGGCCCGGCGCGGCCTCGAGCTCGCGCACGATCTCGGCCCGGCTCTTCAGCGGGTAGTCCTGCATCGACAGGCTGATCAGATAGTCGAAGCGCGGCTCGACCCCGAGTGCCGCCCGGATCGCCCGGAGCTCCGCCTCGACCAGCGAGATGCCCATCCAGGTGATCGGCTGGCGGTCGATGAAGACCACGTTCGGCGTGTCGCCGGCGACCGCGCGCATCGCGGCGAAGACGGGTGCCGGGGTGCGGCTGTCGACATGAATGACGAAGAGATCGTCGGCGTGCCGTATCGCGCTCATCAACCAGGCGAACTGGTCGGGGTGGCGGTAGCCGCTGATCGAATAGGCCAAGCGCATGACGGCTGAACTCCCGGCTGCGGGAACGCGTCGGGATGGCGCGCTCGCGGCTGCGACGATGCTCTAAAACGGGGCTCGAATCTCGAACCCGGGCTCAAATTTCAGTAGCTGGCGGCGACCGCTGCCGGTCGTCCGCCGGATCGGTCGCGCGGCTCGGGCGGTGCGTCGGCAAAGGGCGAGTCCAGGTCGCGCAGCCGTGGCCAGGCCCGGTCCTTGTCCGAGACGACAGAGACCTCGGGATCGGTCGGCCAGGGCAGGGCGAGGTCCGGGTCGGCCCAATGCAGCCCGCGCTCGGCGGCGGCATGGAACTCGGCATCGCATTTGTAGACGACTTCGCTGTTCGGCTCGAGGGTGAGAAAGCCGTGCGCGAAGCCGCGCGGGACCAGGAGTTGCAGCCGGTTGGCGGCGCTGAGCTCGACCGCGAAGTGCCGGCCCCAGGTCGGCGAGCCACGCCTCAGGTCGATCACCATGTCGAGGACGGCACCACTCGCCACCCGCACCAGCTTGGCCTGGGCGAAGGGCGGCGCCTGCCAGTGCATGCCGCGCAGGGTGCCGGCCCGGCGCGACAGCGAGACGTTGTCCTGGACGAAATCGTGCGGCAGTCCCGCGTCGCGAAAGCTGCTGCGCTTGAACATCTCGACGAAATGGCCACGCTCGTCCTCGAAGTAGCGGACACGGACGAGCTCGAGGCCGGGGATTTCGGTATCGATGGCTTCCATCCGATCAGCTCCCGAGGGCGCGGCGCTGTGGCGCCGTGGTCCGATGGGCTGCGGTGAGCCGCTGCCAATGCTCGAGCGCCGGGCTGGCCTCGAGGTCGACATCGGTCATCCCGAGGACCTCGCCGGGCTCCATGGTGCGCCGCACGTGCAGGTTCTCGGCCAGGCAAATCGGCAGATGGTCCGGACGATCGGCGATCCGCACGCAGGTGCCACGCAGCTCGAAGCTGCCGTAGCCGCGCCGGATCCGCTCGCCGGGCCCGAGGCGCCGCTTGGCGACGGCGGCGACCGAGAGGTGCGGGCGTGCAGTGTTGTGGAGCAGCGGGGCACCGCCGCGGGCCACCCGCTCGAGGGTCTTGAACGCTTCGAGGTGGACCAGGATGTTGGGCTGGACGAGGGTGTAGAAGGGGCCGTCGCCGAGCTTGAGGTAGCGGAGCGCCGCCGCTTGGTCCGCCGTGTGGCGGCCGACGACGAAGACGCCGTGGGGCAGCCGGGCGGAGAGGGCGTAGTCGGTGATCGGCCCGCCGGCCCGGACCGCCGCCTCGCCGAGAATGCCGGCGGCTTGGTCGAGCTCGTCGACGGCCGGGCCCAAGAGATCCTCCCGGGCGATGTCGGCCCGGCGGAAATTGCCGATCAGGCACTGCTCGATCTGCAGCTTGGTGCCGTCGGTGAACGCGGTCACCATGGGCAGGCTGAGGCCCTGGCGCTCGGCCCAGTGGCGCATGTCCTCGGGCGTCGGCTGGCGGTTCAAGAAACCCTTCATGTTGCCGTAGACCAAGGGCTCGAAGCCCATGGTGACCGCATCCTCGGCGAGCCTGGCGAGCGAGCCCGGCTGATCGCCCTCGGCCTCGGTCAAGAATCCGCGGTCGACGAAGGCCGAGCCGGTGGTGACGTGGAATTCCGGGTTCAAGGTGACGAGCGGCCGGCCGGCGGCGAGGACCGCCGTCGCGACGGCCGTAGCGTGGCCGATATCGCCGGTGCATTCGAGGATGATGTCGGCGGACTCGATCAGCGCGTCGATGCTGTCGGTCAGCGCTGCCGCCGGCATGCCCTCCACGGTATCGGGCGGCCGCCGGGTGAGCACTCGACCGAGCGCCCAGTCCGGCCGGCGCAGCAGCTCGGCGACGAAATGCCGGGCGACGAAGCCGGTGCCGACGATGCCGATCCGCCGTCCCGGCCGGCGGTGGCGCGTCGGTCCGGGGCTGGAAACGTTATGGTCGGCCGGTCCGGGCGCGGGTCGCGAGCCGATGCGGCGATCGCGCGGATGCTTCTCGGAGGTCATGCAGGCGCTCCTCGTTGCTGTGCCGATCCGCTGCCGCGATCGACCGAATGGTGACGCCGGCCCTGCCGTTCACCGCGTCCGACGACGTCGTCGTGACGGTTCCCGGCGTGCCGCGTGCTGAAGAAATATCGACGTCGTCCGGCTACCTTGGTTTCGGTTCCCGCAACGATCCCAACGATAAGATAGTTGGCTGGTTAATTGCAATTGCTCATGGCAGCCTTTTACTACCACTGGGTATGCATACGGCCAATAAGGCGGAGCAGCGGGTCGGTTCATCGAATAGTTAACGGATCATAACTTTTAGCGGTAGCTGGATACAACTTTGCAAACGAGGCGTTTGTCGTCGTTTGCAAAAGGTGGCATGGTTCAACGCGTCGACCATCGCTCCTTCGGTTCCTTGGTTTGCATGATTGGACCGCGCACGATGAAGATCCTCGTGACGGGCGGCGCCGGTTTCATCGGCTCCGCGGTTATCCGCGAGCTGCTGGGCCACACCGCGCATGCCGTGATCAATGTCGATTGCCTCACTTATGCCGGCAATCTGCAGTCGCTCGAGGGGGTGGTGGAAGAGCCGGCGGGCCGTGGCGCGCGCTATCGGTTCGTCGAGGCCGACATCCGCGACGGTCGGGCAATGGCGCAAGTCCTGGCGGAGCATCGACCGGACGCCGTCATGAATCTCGCCGCCGAAAGCCATGTCGACCGCTCGATCGAGGGGCCCAGGGCCTTCGTCGACACCAATCTCGTGGGCACCCTGACCCTGCTCGAGGCGGCGCGCCCCTATTGGCAGGCGCTCGAGCCCGAGGCGCGCGAGCGGTTCCGCTTCCACCAGGTCTCGACCGACGAGGTCTACGGCGACCTCGGCGCCGAGGACCCGCCCTTCGTCGAGACGACCCCCTACACGCCGAGCTCGCCCTATGCCGCGAGCAAGGCCGGTGCGGATCATCTGGTGCGCGCCTGGCAGCGCACCTGGGGCCTGCCGGTCCTGGTGACCAGCTGCTCGAACAATTACGGTCCCTGCCAGTTTCCGGAGAAGCTGATCCCGCACATCATCCTGAGCGCCCTCGCCGGCCGCGAGCTGCCGGTCTACGGCGACGGGCGGCAGATCAGGGACTGGCTCTATGTCGAGGATCACGCCCGCGCGTTGATCCGGGTGCTCGAGGCCGGGCGGGTCGGCGAGACCTACAATATCGGCGGCAACAGCGAGCGGCGGAACATCGAGGTCGTCGAGACGGTCTGCGCGCTGCTCGAGCGCCACGCTTCGGCGTTGAAGCCGGCGGGCGTGGCGCAGTATCGCGACCTCGTCACCTTTGTCGCGGATCGGCCCGGCCACGATCGACGCTATGCGATCGATGCGACCAAGCTGGAGCGCGAGCTCGGCTGGCGGCCGCGCGAGAGCTTCGAGAGCGGGCTCGAGGCCACGGTCGTCTGGTACCTCGAGAACCAGGACTGGTGGCAGCGCGTCCTCGACGGCAGCTACCGGCTCGAGCGGCGCGGCCTGTGAGCCGGGTCATGGCGGAAGCCCCGACGAAAGGCATCGTCCTCGCCGGCGGCAACGGCAGCCGCCTCTACCCGATCACCATGGGGGCCTCCAAGCAGCTCCTGCCGGTCTACGACAAGCCGTTGATCTACTATCCGCTCTCGGTCCTGATGCTGGCCGGCATCCGCGACATCCTGATCATCACCACGCCCGGCGACCAGGAGGCATTTCAGCGGCTTTTGGGATCGGGCCACCAATTCGGCATCTCGCTCTCCTATGCCGTCCAGGCCCGGCCGGAGGGGCTCGCCCAAGCCTTCACCATCGGCGCGCCGTTCATCGGCAACGATCGGGTCTGCCTCGTGCTCGGCGACAACATCTTCTACGGCCAGGGCTTCAGCGGCATTCTCGCGGCCGCGGCCGCCGCCGAGAGCG
>SLRI01000237.1 GCA_007131045.1 Rhodospirillales bacterium | reverse complement strand
GGGACGGCTTTCGGGTCCAGCCCAAGGTCGCCTTCGACTGGCAGCGCGCGGTACCGCGGCTCGAGCGCAGCGAAGCCGGCCGGGCGATCTACCTGCCGGGCGGTGCCGCACCCAAGATCGGCGACAGCATGCGCTTGGAGCGGCTCGCGGCGACGCTGGAGACGATCGCTGGGCGGGGTGCCGACGCCTTCTACGAGGGGCCGCTCGCCAGTGCGATGGTGGCGAGCCTGAAGAGCTTCGGCGGCCTGCACACCGAGGCCGATTTCGCCGATTTCCTGCCCGAATGGGTCGAGCCCATCAGCGCCGACTACAAGGGTGTTCGGGTGTTCGAGTGTCCGCCCAACGGGCAGGGGGTCATCGCCCTCTTGATGCTGCAGATCCTGGAGCACCTCGATCACGCCGGCTTGGATCCCCACGGTCCCGAGCGGCTGCACCTCGAGGCCGAGGTGACGCGGCTGGCCTTTCGCGATCGGGATGCGGCGATCGCCGATCCGCGGCAGCGCGACGTCCCGATGGAGCGCCTGCTGGACCGGGCCTATGCGGCGGCGCTCGCCGGGCGGATCGACCGTGAGCGCGCCATGACGGCGCTGCCGCCGCCGCTCTTGCCCGAGCACAAGGAGACCATCTACCTCACCGTGGTCGACCGCGACGGCAATGCCTGCTCGTTCATCAACTCGCTCTACGACAGTTTCGGCTCGGGCCTGGTCTGTCCCGAGACCGGCGTGGTCTTCCACAATCGCGGCCGCGCCTTCAGCCTCGAGACCGACCACCTGAATGCCCTCGCACCGCGCAAGCGGCCGATGCACACCATCATTCCCGGGCTCGCCTTCAAGGGCGAGAAGCTCTGGACCAGCTTCGGGGTGATGGGCGGCGACTACCAGCCGGTGGGGCACAGCCGCCTCATGGTCAACCTGCTGGACTACGGCATGGACCCGCAGGAAGCGCTCGATGCGCCGCGCGTCATGGCCTATCCGGGGCCGCTGCAGGTCGAGAGCGGGGTGGCGCCGGCGACCGTCGAGCGGTTGCGCGACATGGGCCACGAGCCGACGCCGGCGGCGACCCCCTGGGGCGGCGGGCAGGTGATCGTCGTCGATCACGAGCGCGGCGTGCTGATCGGCGGCTCGGATCCCAGGAAGGACGGTTTGGCGCTCGGGTACTGATCTCGATGATTCGCCACATCGTCTTCTTCTCGGCCAAGGAACCGGCCGATCTCGAGCGGATCG
The DNA here is from genome assembly GCA_007131045.1 of Rhodospirillales bacterium. Taxonomy (GTDB): domain Bacteria; phylum Pseudomonadota; class Alphaproteobacteria; order Geminicoccales; family Geminicoccaceae; genus SLRI01. Next base: position 7,224 of record SLRI01000237.1, on the reverse strand, counting down.
AGGCGGGGCTGAAGCCGCTCGAGCGGATCGCCGCCGCCTCCAGGCTGGAGGTCCGGCGCAGCCTCGCCTGCGACCAGCTCGGCAACGACATCCAGATCGTGGTCTATGGCGAGTTCGCCGATCTCGCGGCCCTCGAGGCCTACAAGGCGGACCCGCTCTATGCCGAGGCGATCCGGGTGGTGCGGCCGCTGCGCGAGCTGCGTTTCGCTGCGGATATTCTGGCCGATGGGGGGCTGATGGACGGGGGAGGTGACGGCTGAGCCGGTGCCGTTGGGAGGCGCTTTCATGACCGGCACGACCCGTGCCGTCCTGGCGCTCGGCCTGGTTTTGCTGCTCGCCGCCTGCGCCGGGCGCTTGCCGGAGCTCGATCGGGTGCCGAGCCGGGCCTTCGCCGAGGCCGAGACGACCGGTCTCGGCCGGGCGGCGGCGGGCCTCGGACGGCCGCAGGCCGATCATTCGGGTTTCCACCTCCTCGGCAATCCGCGCACGGCCTTTGCGGTCCAGCTGGGCCTCGCGGCCGCGGCCGAGCGCTCGCTCGATCTGCAATACTATACATGGCACGACGACACCGCCGGCTGGCTGCTCTTTCATGCCGTCCACCAGGCGGCGGAGCGCGGGGTGCGTGTGCGGCTGCTGCTCGACGATCTGCACACCGTCGGGCTCGATCGGGCGCTCCTGCGGCTCGACGCGCACCCGTCGATCGAGGTCCGCCTCTTCAACCCCTTTCCCAACCGCTACATGCGCCTGGTCGATCTCGTCCTCGATTTTCACGGCAGCAACCGGCGGATGCACAACAAATCGTTCACCGCCGACAGCGCCGTGTCGATCGCCGGCGGCCGGAATATCGGCGACGCCTATGCCGGCCTCGCGGCAGAGGGGGCGTTCGCGGATCTGGACATTCTGGCGGTCGGGCCCATCGTCGAGGCCGTCGCCGGGCAGTTCGATGCCTATTGGAACAGCGTTCACGCCTATCCGGCAGCGAGCATCATCAGGCCTTGGCTGCGGCCGACCCCGGCCTATCTTGCGGGCCGGTTCGCGCGGACGCTCGAGTCCGACGCGGCGGCGGCCTATCTCGCGAGCCTGGATGCGGCGATTCTCGCCGATCCCCTGGGCGCGCTGGCGCTCGAATGGGCACCTGCCCGGCTGATCGTCGATCCGCCGGCGAAGATCGACGGGGTCGCCGGCATCGGCCCCGATCTGGTCATTCCGGCACTGCTCGTCGCCATGGGCGTGCCGGTGCAGCGGCTCGATATCGTCTCGGCCTATCTCGTCATTAGCCGACCCTGGATCGACACCTTCGCCCAGTGGGTGGACCAGGGAGTCGAGCTGCGCATCCTCACCAACTCGCTCGCCGGGATCGACGTGCCGATCGCCCATGCGGGCCACCTGGCCCGCCGCCGGCCGCTGCTGCTCGCCGGGGTCGAGGTCTGGGAGATGAAGGCGCATGGCGCCGATCCCCACTTCGGCGAACGCGCCCCCGGCCCGCCGGGCTCCGGCGGCACGCTGCACGCCAAGGCGGCGGCGATCGACGGCCGGCGGCTGTTCGTGGGCTCGCTCAATCTCGACCAGCGCTCGGCCTGGCTCAACACCGAGATGGGCATCGTCATCGAAAGCCCGGTGCTGGCCCAAGGCCTGCACCGGTTCTTCGACGAGCGGCTGACCGAGCATGCCTATCGGGTGGTGATGGGCGAGGAAAGCCGGCTCTCGTGGATCGAGACGACACCGGAGGGTGAGATCCACCACGACCGCGAGCCCGGCGCCGGCCTGTTGCGCTGGCTCGGGGCGGGCATCGCTGCCATCCTGCCCATCCATTGGCTGCTCTGAAAAGGGCTGCGTGGCGGGAGCGCCATAGTGCGCCAACATGTTGGCCAGCCTGCTTCATCCGGCTTGTGAAGCCGGGCCCGGGCGGTGTAGGCTCTCTACCAGTGAGCCACTATACGCGCACAACGGTAACGTGCCGAGCCTCTGGACCCGGCCTCATGAACATCATCGCCTTCGTCACCCAGAAAGGCGGCAGCGGCAAGACCACGCTCTGTGTCAATCTCGCGGTCGCGGCCGAGGCCGCGGGAGCCCGCTGCCTGATCCTCGACATGGACCCGCAGGCCTCGGCCGAGGCCTGGTACCACGACCGCGAGGCTTCGACGCCCAAGCTGGTCAAGCTCGGTGCCGGCGAGCTCGAAGGGGCGATCGCCGCTGCCCGCCGGCAGGGCTTCACCCATGTCTTCATCGACACCCCCGGGCGCGACGAGCCGTCGGTGGCGGCCGCCATTCGGATCAGCGATTTCTGCCTGGTGCCCTGCCGGCCGACGCCGGCCGACATGAAGGCGACACCGGCCACCATCGGCACGATCAAGCGGCTGGCCAAGCCCGCGGCGTTCATCTTGAGCCAGACGCCGCCCCGGGGCTTTCGCATCAAGGAGGCCGAGATCGGGCTCGCCGTGCTGGGGCCGGTGGCGCCGGTCACCGTGGTCTCGCGCAGCGTTTTTCAGGACGCGCAGGGGGCCGGCCTCGGGGTGCACGAATTCGAGCCGGGCGGCAAGGCCGCCCAGGAGATCAGCGAGCTTTGGGCTTGGCTCGGCAAGAAAATGGAGAAGATGACCGATGGCGCGGAAAAGAACATCGCTTGAAGCCCTGCTCGACAGCCAGGAGCCGGTCGAGCCCACCCCGCTCCGCCCGCGGCAAAAGACGATGGCGACGCCCAAGCGCACCATCAACAACCGGCCGATCAAGCAGCAGACGGTCTACCTGCCGATCCCGGTCTACGAGCAGCTCCGCCGCCTCGCCTTCGACGAGCGGGAGAAGATGCACACCCTGATCATGGAAGGCCTCGACCGCGTCTTCCGCGACCGCGGCCTGCGCTCGCTCGCCGAATTGGAGCGGGAGACCGGCTGAGGCGCACTGCTGCCGGGCCGAGCGCCGCGCACGATGCGGCCGACTACTATCGATAACAGGGAGGGAAACGATGAGCGACGACCGCTACGAGGTCTTTGCCATCCGCTACGGCACGGTGGCGGCGCGAACGCGGCGCGAGAACTTCATGGGACTCGACCCGCACGAGACGGCACCGATGCCGATCGACTACTATGTCTGGGTGGTGCGCAACGCCGTGCGCACCATCGTCGTCGACACCGGCTTCGATCACGCCGAGGCCGAGGCGCGTGGACGCGAGCTGTTGCGGCTGCCGCGCGAGGGGCTCGCCATGCTGGGCGTGGATGCCGACGCGGTCGAGGACGTGATCGTCACCCACCTGCACTACGACCACGCCGGCACGCTCGACGATTTTCCGGCCGCCCGGTTCCATCTGCAGGAGACCGAGATGGCCTATGTCACCGGCGCCTGCATGTGCCACGAGGCGCTGCAGCACCCCTACAGCGTCGAGCATGTCTGCCAGATGGTCCGCCGGGTCTATTCCGGCCGGGTGGTGTTTCACGACGGCGACGCGGCGGTCGCCCCCGGGGTGACCGTCCACATGCTCGGCGGCCACTCCAAGGGGATCCAGTGCGTCCGGGTCGAGACCTCGAGGGGACCGGTGGTGCTCGCCTCCGACACCGCGCATTTCTACGAGACGATGGAGGCGGGCAAGCCGTTCATCATCACCCACGACGTCGAGAAGAGCCTGCGCGGCTACGCCCGGCTGCGCGCCCTGGCCGCCAGCCCGGCGCATATCGTGCCCGGCCACGATCCCCTGGTCATGGCCCGCTACCCAGCAGTCGACGGGCGCCTCGCCGGCATCGTCTGCCGCCTCGACGCGCCGCCCTCGAGCTGAAGGAGCAGGCAGCTCGACGCAGGCTCACTTGCAATGGCAGGACTGCGGATTGGCCGGATCGCAGGTGAGCGGGTTGCCGTGACATTTGCCGCTGTCGACGAGTTGACTGCAATCGCTGTCGCCCCAGCAATTGCAGCCACCATCGCCGCAACTGTGCTCGCTGTCCCCCGGCGGGGCCGTGGTCTGCAGGCTGCCGATGCCCGCCTGCGGGGTGAAGGCGATGAAGCGCCCGTTCACGCACTGCTGCCGGCGCAGTTGGCCGGCCCGAACGTCGGCCACGATCGTGTTGGGCGCGATCCGCTGCCCGCCGAGGACACAAGCTCGCGCGACGCCCGTAACCGGCGCTTGCTGGCGCAGCAACGGTGTTCGTTCTTGCGCCATTGCCGGGGCGAGATCGGCAGCGAGCAGGGTCACAAAGCCGACCAATACGAGGGCCATGGCCCACCAACGCTCGACCATTGCGAAACTCCTCCTTTCCTGGCTCGAAGAAAACCTTTCGAAAGGCGCGGGCGGTGCCGGGTCTCGACCGCGGCCGGCACCGCCCGGCGATCAGTGGGCGACGTGCGGGCCTTCGGGGCCGGGGCTGCGGGCGAGGCCGCCTTCGCCGTTGCCGGCCGCGAATGGCGTGGCGGTGACATCGCCGCCGCTGCCGCCGAGCCCGTCGGCCTCGGCCGCCGCCCTGTCCACGCCCGCCGCCGGGAGAACCGCCTCGCCCTGGCCGTCGGCGTCCGGTGCCGCGGCCGCCGCCATCGCGGCCTCGGCGACCATGCCGCCGTACCCCTCGGGTGCCTCGGGCTGTGCCGCCATCGGCAGGCCGGTGTCGAGCTCGAGGTCCATCGCGTCGCCGTAGATGCCGCCGAAGCCGTCGAGGTCGAGCCCCGGATCGGTCGTTACGATCTCGGCGTCGGCCAAGGCTGCGGCGGCGGCGTCGCCCAGGAGGCCGACCTCGCTCGCCGGGAAGTCGTAGTCGACCAGCTGCATGCCGCGCTCGGCCAGCTCCTGCCACTTGGCGCGGAAGCTCTCCCAGGTGACGTTGGCCCAGAGCGCATAGGAGCCGCTGCCCTGCCGCCAGACGCCGCTGTAGCGGTTCTGGCCGTTGGCGCGGTGGATGTTGAGATCGACCAGCCGCATCCCCTGGTTCGACCATTCCCGCCACTTGCCGGTGAAGCTCGCCCAGCTCGCGTCGACCCAGAGGCCGTAGCTGCCGGAGCCGGCGAGCCAGACGCCGGAATAGCGGTTCTGGCCGTTGACCCGGTGGACGTGGATGTCGACCAGCCGCATGCCGGCCTGGTTCCATTCCTGCCACTTCGCCCGAAAGCTCGTCCAGCTGGCATTCACCCAGAGCCCGTAGGCGCCGCTGCCGGGCAGCCAACAGCCGGAATAGCGGTTCTGGTTGCCGACGCGGTGGACGTGCAGGCCGACCAGGCGAAGGCCCTGGCCGCTCCAGTCCTGCCATTTGTCGCGGAAGGTCGAGAACTGGCTGTTGGCCCAGAGCGCATGACCGCCGCTGCCGGCACGAAACACGCCGGTGTAGCGGGTGGTGTTGCCGACCCGGCGGGTGTGGATGTCGATCAGCCGGAGCCCGCTCGCGGTGAACTCCTGCCATTTCGGCTGGAAGCTCGCCCAGGTGGCGTTGGCCCAGAGGCCGTAGCGGCCGGAATGGGCGCGCCAGACGCCGGAATAGCCCTTGGTGAAGAAGCGCTCGTAGATCTTGGCGATGGTCTGCCGGTCGCCCCAGCTCATCGCCGAGCGCTGGCCGATGGTGACGCCGGCCTGCCGCGGCACGATGGTGTCCTGGGTGTTGATCGAGAACGCGCGGCGATGGTAGTGCATCAACGAGCCGTAGTCGTAGTCGTAGTAGTCGACCGAGCCCGGCACCTTCTGGAAGTTGTTGATCGCCTCGGGGTCGATGTTCTGCCAGCGGATCTCGACGAAGCTGTCGCGGTCGTCGCGCGACTGCTCGTGGTAGATGCCGAGGCTGTGCATGATCTCGTGGACGATCGTGCCGAGCGGGGCGCCGGCGGTCAGGCGGATCACCTGCCGGCCGCCGCGCATGCCGATCGGCGAGGAGTTGATCGTGGCGTGCTGGACGAACTCGACCCAGTTCGGATGCTGCGCCGCATTGGCGGGTGTGCGCAGGATCATCCGGATGGCACTGCGTTCCTCGAGATGCTGGATGGCCTGGGTGATGCGGTTGGGGTCGGTGATGTTGGCGTTGATGGCGTAGGGCACCCGGCCGTTCGGCCAGAGGAAGCTGGACGTGCCGGGCAGGCCGACACCGAAGAGCGTCGTCTCGTCGGCCTGGTCCTCCTCACTGTGCAGGTCCGGTTCGGCCTTGCCCTGGGTCGCGGCGCGGATTCGTGCCGCCTCGGCCTCGACCTCATCCACCGGGCCCATGTCGATGCACCCGCCCCAAAGGGCGATGCCGTCGACCACGTTGTATTCGACCGGCAGCTGAAAAATCCCGGGGCCGGTCAGGTAGCCCGTTCGCACATCGCCGCTGCTCGCCATTTCGGCGTCGTAGGACGCGTCGGCCATTCCGGTTTCGATGTCGGTCGGCTCGCTTCGGCTGCTCATCTCGTCCTCCTTGCGGCCCGCTCGCGGGCGCGCGCTGGTGTTTGGCCTGGAACGATGTGAGGGCTTCGGGTCCGCGCTTTGCTTCAGCGGACCTCGACGAGATCGATGCGACAGGTGCCGGTGCGGTTCGGCGGCACCTCGACGATGCTGGGATTGACGAAATCACCGGGCTGGACGCGGCCGCCACCGGCCTTCTCGACATGCACGCGCAGGGCCGGTACCGCGGCACCGCGCAGATCCGGGAGGTCGATGGCGATCGCGGCGCAGGCCGTGCTGCGCGGGACCCGGACCCCGGTGAAATCGGCATGGCCGAGCCGTGGTGCCCTGACGTCGGCTTCACCGACATCCTCGACCGTCACGTGAACGGTCACGCCGTCGAGGTCCGCCGGCAGCGGCGGAAAATGCAGCTCGAGTGTGACGCGGTGCCCGACGTCACCGCTCGATTCTTCGACCACCGGCATCTCTCCCCTGACCCTCGGCGACTGTGGCCGGAGGTCGTGGTCGCCTTCGCCGACCGCCGAGCGGCAATAGCATTCGCACGGCGCAAAGCATCGTCACAGCACCGAAGTGCTGCTTCATCGGACTGTTGCTGAGGCTACGACCATCTGGCGAAACGCGGCTTTCGGGCGCCGCTTGTTGCTTTTTTCAACTCTGTCAAAGCTAGCACAGAAGGCAGATTGGCTCAATTGTAATTTTAGATCGACATCCACGACCGGTCGCTTAGCCCGCGTATCTGCTTTGTTACAGTATCACATCACAATGATGCGGCGACCGCTCAGTTGTCCGGAAAGAGGAACTCGCGGCCGATCTTGACGCGGTTTTGGCCGTCATAGGCGATGACGTCGGCGGTGGCGTAGGTTTCCGACCAGCTTTCGGGCAGG
>SLRI01000683.1 GCA_007131045.1 Rhodospirillales bacterium | reverse complement strand
CGATGGCGCTGAGCGCTGCCGGGCCCAGGGGAATGCGCTGGCTGCCGTCCTCGTTGCCGTAGCCCTTGATGCGGCAATAGACGAGGAGGAAGGCGATCAGCGCACCGGCGACGAGGAGGCCTGGGCCGAAGCCGGCGATGAACAGCTGGCCGATCGAGGTCTCGGTGGCGACGCCGTAGAGGATCAGCGGGATCGAGGGCGGAATCAGGACACCGAGCTCGGCCGAGGAGGCCTGGACGGCGGCCGCGGTGGGCCGGGGATAGCCGTTCTGCACCATCGCCGGGATCAGGATCGCGCCGATCGCGAAGGTGGTGGCGACCGACGAGCCCGAGACCGCGGCGAAGATCATGCAGGTGACGACACAGGACGCGGCCAGGCCGCCCTGGATGCCGCCGACCAGGGCGCGGGCGAAGTCGACGAGGCGCCTGGAGATGCCGCCCGCGGCCATCAGGTTGCCGGCCAGGATGAAGAGCGGGACGGCCATCAACGGGAAGCTGTCGATCCCGCTGAACATGCGCTGGGCTACCAGGATCAGCGGCAGCCGGGTGAAGGCCTCGATGCCGATGATGGCAGCAAGGCCGAGGCTGATCGCGATCGGCACGCCCAAGGCGATCAGCACGATCAGCGTCAGCATGATGACGCCGTTCATGCGGCGCTACCCTGGGCGTTCATGCGATATTGTCCAGATGGGCCTCGTGGATCGAAGCACCGGGCTCGAGCAGCTCGCTGGTGCGCACGAAGACCGCGAGCATCGCCAGCGCGCCGCCGATCGGCAGGGCGAGATAGACCCAGAAGATCGGGATCTCGAGGCCGGAGAGGATCTGCGCCTGCGTCCTGCCCACCATGTCGATGCCGGTCCAGACGAGAATGGCGAGGAAGACCAGCGACAGGACGCCCGCGAAAATCTGCATGGCCCGGCCGAGCGGTCGCGGCACGGCGCGGACCACCACCTCGGCCGCGATCATCGCCCCCTCGCGAAAGGCGGCAGCAGCCGCGAGGTAGACCGTCCAGATCATGATCGAGCGGACCAGCACCTCCGACCAGGTCGAGGGCTGGCCGACGATGAAGCGCATGAACACCTGATAGCAGGTGAAGCCCGCCATCAGCGCCACCCCGACCATGGCGAAGCCGAGGGCGGTCCGGGTCAGGACGGCCTCGACGGCCCTGATCGCCTGGAGCCAGGCGGGACGCCGCCAAGCGGGCGCCCCGCCGGTTTCGGGCGGCATCTCGGCCGAGCCGGACGCGTCAGAAAGCGTTGATGCGCTCGATCAGCGCGTCGCCGAAGCGCTCGGTGTAGGCGTCATAGGCGGGGGCGACGGCCTCCTGGAAGGGCGCCTTGTCGATGTCGGTGACGACCTGCATGCCCTTCTCGATCAGCGCGTCGACGCCGGTCTCCTCGAGCTCGGTGACCCGCGCACGGGTGACCTCGACCGAGGCGGCGGCGGCTTCCATGACCCAGCCCTGCTCCTCTTCCGAGAGGCTCGACCAGAGCCCGTCCGACATCATGATGATGGCCGGCGAGTAGAGGTGCCCGGTGAGCGAGAGATGGTCCTGCACCTCGACGAAGTTCGAGACCGAGATGACGACGATCGGGTTCTCCTGGGCGTCCACCACGCCCTGCTGCAATGCGGTGAACAGCTCGGCGAAGGACATCGGCGTCGGGGCAGCGCCCATCGCCTCGAAGGCGCGCAGATGGATCGGGTTCTCCATCGTCCGGATCTTCATGCCGGCAAGATCGTCCGGCGAGTGCACCGGGCGCTGCGAGTTGGTGATGTGGCGAAAGCCGTTCTCGGTCCAGGCGAGCGCCTTGAAGCCCGCTTCATCGACGGTCGCCAGCAGCTCCTGGCCGATCTCGCCGTCGAGCACGCCGCGCGCGTGGTCGTAGTCGCGAAACAGGAAGGGCAAATCCAGAACCTGCGTCTCGGGGACGAAATTGGGCAACGGGCCGGTCGAGGTGATGACCATGTCCAGCGTGCCGATCTGCACCGCCTCGATCAGCTCGCGCTCGCCGCCCAGGGCCGCCGCCGGATGCTGCAACAGGCTCATCTCGCCGCCCGAGAGCTCCTCGAGCACCTCGCCGAAGCGGGTCATCCCCATGCCGTAGTGCGAATCCAGCGTGGTCGAGTGGCCGACCTCGATCACCATCTGGGCCCGGGCCTCGACCGTCGGGGTGGCGGCGAAGCCGATAACGGCCGCGGTCGCCAAGAGCGCGCGCAAGTGCATTTTGGTACCTCCCTGGAGCCTCTGCCTCGGTTCGCCGAGGCGCGCATTCATTGTCGATGTATCGCGGCGGATAGCACTCGGCAGACCTGCGGTCAAAGGTTGTCCGCGCCGTGTCCTACCCAGCGACGCCAGCCCCCCGATGAAGTCGCCGACGAACGCGCCGGCCAGCCGGCGCCACACCACCGCATTGCGCCGACACTGTCGATTGCCTATGAACGCGGCCCGAGGCCACCTCTTGCGGCAGTACAGTTGGAATAAATCATGAAAATCGGCGTTTTGCGGGAGCAGCAACCCGGCGAGCATCGCGTCGCCGCCTCGCCGGAGACGGTCAAGAAGCTGACGGCCGCCGGAGTAGAAATGATCGTCGAGCACGGTGCGGGCGCCGAGGCGGCCATTTCGGACGACGCGTTTCGCAAGGCCGGGGCGGTGCTCGAGGACACCGCAGCGACCTGGGCCGCCGATTTGATCCTCAAGGTGCAGCGGCCGACCGAGGAGGAGATGGCCCGGCTGAAGGAGGGCCAGATGCTGGTCGGTGCCCTCGACCCGCATACCCACCACGAGCAGGTGAAGGCCTATGCCGAGAAGGGCGTGATCACATTCGCCATGGAGCTCTTGCCGCGCACCACCCGGGCGCAGGCGATGGACATCCTCTCCAGCCAGGCCAACCTCGCCGGCTACAAGCTGGTGATCGATTCGATGGCGGCCTACAGCCGCTGCATGCCGATGATGATGACCGCGGCCGGCACCGTGACCCCCGCCAAGTTCTTCGTGCTCGGCGCCGGTGTGGCCGGGCTGCAGGCGATCGCCACCGCCAAGCGGATGGGCGCGGTGGTCACCGCCACCGACGTCCGCCCGGCGGCGCGCCAGGAGGTCGAGAGCCTGGGTGCGAAGTTCGTCGGCTTCGTCCCCGAGGGCGGGGCGGGCGAGGGCGGCTACGCCCGGGCGCTGACCCCGGACGAGCAGAAGAAGCAGGCCGAGATGGTGGCCGAGCACCTGAAGACCCAGGACATCGTCGTCACCACGGCGCAGATCCCCGGCCGCAAGGCGCCGCGGATCATCACCACCGCGATGATCCAGTCGATGAAGCCGGGCTCGGTGGTGATGGACCTGGCAGCGGAGAGCGGCGGCAATGTCGAGGGCAGCGTGCCGGGCGAGACCACGCTGAGCGACAACGGGGTCAAGATCATCGGGGCGAAGAACCTGCTGTCCAGCCTCGCCCCGGCGAGCTCGCTGCTCTACGCCAAGAACCTGATGAACTTCGTCATGCTGCTGGTCGACAAGGAGGCCAAGGTCTTCAAGGTGAAGGAGGAGGACGACCTCGTCAAAGGCACCCTGGTCACCAGGGACGGCAAGATCGTCCATCCCAGCCTGCAGAACAGCTGAGCCCGAGGACAAAGCCATGGAAGCGATCGATCCCGGGGTCTTCGACCTCATCATCTTCGTGCTCGCGATCTTCGTGGGCTACTACGTGGTCTGGTCGGTCACCCCGGCCCTGCACACGCCACTGATGTCGATCACCAACGCGATCAGCTCGGTCATCGTCGTCGGTGCGCTGATCGCCGCAGGGGCTGCCGCAGGCGCCGCCACGGTGCTCGGCTTCATCGCCGTGCTGCTGGCCTCGGTGAACATCTTCGGCGGCTTCGCCGTCACCAGACGCATGCTCGCCATGTTCAAGAAGCGCAATTAGGGCGGCGGAGACAGATCGATGACCCTCAATCTCGCCGCCATCGGCTACCTCGTGGCCGCCGTCTGCTTCATCCTGGCCCTGCGCGGCCTCTCCCACCCCACGACCTCGCAAATGGGGCTCAGGATCGGCATGGCCGGCATGGCCATCGCTGTCGTCATCACCCTGCTCGTCCTGCCCGATCCCTCGCCCCTGGCCTATATCCTGATCCTCGCCGGGATCGGCATCGGCGGCACGATCGGCTTCATGATCGCGCAGAAGATCGAGATGACGGCGATGCCGCAGCTCGTCGCCGGCTTCCACTCGCTGGTCGGCATGGCCGCCGTCCTGGTCGCGGCCGCGGCCTTCCTCAACCCGGTCGACTTCAACCTCGTCCGCCCGGACGGCGCCATCAAGCTGCTCTCGCTGTTCGAGATGGGGCTCGGCACCATCATCGGGGCGATCACCTTCACCGGCTCGGTCATCGCCTTCGGCAAGCTGCAGGGCAAGCTGCCGCCCCAGATCGAGAACGCGCTGGGTCCCCTGAAGGGCCCGGTCGCCACGGTGATGAGCTCGAAGCCCATCATGCTGCCGGCGCGCCACGTGGTGAACGCCGGGATCGGCATCGCCATCCTCTTGATCCTGATCTGGTTCGTCGCCGGCGAGAGCGGCTGGGCGTTCGTCCTGATGACGCTCTTGGCCTTCGCCATCGGCGTCCTCTTGATCATCCCGATCGGCGGCGCCGACATGCCCGTCGTCGTCTCGATGCTCAACTCCTACTCGGGCTGGGCCGCAGCCGGCATCGGCTTCACCCTCTCCAACCCGATGCTGATCATCACCGGGGCCCTCGTCGGCAGCTCCGGTGCCATCCTCTCCTACATCATGTGCAAGGCGATGAACCGCTCGTTCATCTCGGTCATCCTCGGCGGCTTCGGCGAAACCGGTGCTGCGGCCGAGGACGACGGCGACCGGACGGTGAAGTCGGGTTCGGCCGAGGATGCGGCCTTCATCATGGACAACGCCCAGTCGGTGATCATCGTGCCCGGCTACGGCATGGCCGTGGCGCAGGCGCAGCACGCCGTCCGCGAGCTCTACGACGAGCTGACCCAAAAAGGCGTCAAGGTCCGCTTCGCCATCCACCCGGTGGCCGGCCGCATGCCCGGCCACATGAACGTGCTGCTCGCCGAGGCCAACATCCCCTACGACGACGTCCACGAGATGGAGGACATCAACAGCGACTTCCAGCAGGCGGACGTGGCCTACGTCATCGGCGCCAACGACATCACCAACCCGGCGGCCAAGAACGACCCGCAGAGCCCGATCTTCGGCATGCCGATCGTCGAGGTCGACAAGGCCAAGGCCGTCTTCTTCGTCAAGCGCTCGATGGCCTCCGGCTACGCCGGCATCGAGAACACGCTGTTTTATCAGCCCAACACCATGATGCTCTTCGGCGACGCCAAGAAGATGACCGAAGAAATCGTCAAGTCGCTGGAGTAGCGCTGCCGGCGCCCGGCCGGCGCCCGTTGCCGGCACGGTCCAGCTATGCTAGCGATTGCGCGCAACCCGGAAGAAGGGCCGCGCCGCGGCGATAGCTCTCTCGCCCGAGCGGCGCGGATGCGGAGGAACGACAAGTCACGATGTCTGCCGGGGGTGTCATCGCCTCGCCAGAAACGGTGCGCCGGGCGGCGCGCCCGAACTGGGTCTATGTCGCCCCTGGCCTCGCCATCATGCTGGCGTTGGCAGCAGCGGTGGTGCTGGCCGCCTGGGCCGAGTGGCGGCGCATCCTCGACGAGGTGGCGGCGACCTCGACGACCTTGGCGAGCGTGCTCGCCGACCACACCGACCGGCTCCTGGAGTCCGCCGATCTGGTTCGACTGCAGGTCGGCGATATCATCGGCGATGCCGATCCGATCGTCGTCGATGCGAGCCACCACGAGCAGCTCGCCCGGCTGGTCGAAGCCCTTCCGCACGTGGTCTCGATCTGGGTCGGCGACGCCGAGGGGATGGCGGTACTGACCTCGCGCCAGCATCCGCCACCGGCGCTGAGCGCTGCCGACCGGGACTATTTCATCACTGTCCGCGACGACCCGGCCGCCCTTGACACCGGCACCTTGACCGACAACCGCTATGTCGACCAGGTGCTGATCACCACGACCCGGCGGCTCACCGCCGAGAACGGCAGCTTTCGCGGCTTCGTCACGGTCACCATCGACCCGGTCAACATGCGCCGGACCTTCGCCCATGTCCGCCTGCCCTATCAGACGGCGCTCTGGCTGTTCAACGCCGAAGGGCAGCCACTGATGCGCGAGCCCTATCTCCCGTCCGATGCCCTGGCGGCCTCGGTGCCGACGCAGGTCGACGTGGGCGCACTGGCCGGGCCGATGATGTTCAGAGCCGTATCCGGGATCGACGGCGTCGACCGCCGCTACTTCCACGCGCAATCGCCGGAATATGGCGCGCATGTGCTGATCGCGCTCCAGGAGGACGAGCTTCGCTCACGCTGGCAGGAGCGCGCCATGCCGATCGTCGTGTTCGGCGGTCTCTTGCTGGTCGCACTCGGCGGCATTCTCGTCTTCGTTCATCGCGAGCGGACCAGCGGCTTGCGCTGGGCTGCGGTGCTCGAGCGCCAGGTCGAGCGGCGCACCGCCGAGCTCGTCGAGGTCAGCCGGGAACGTGAGCTCGTGCTGCAGGAGCTTCGTCATCGGGTGCGCAACGCCTTCGCGCTGATCCAGGCGCTCACCCGCCAGGTGCTGGCCTCGACCACCGATCTCGCGACCCTCAAGCGTGACTTTCCCGAGCGTCTCGCGGCCCTGGCGGCGACCCAGGTGCTGTTGGTCGACTCCGACGACCGCAGCTCGGCGCTGCTCGAGGATCTCGTCCGCACCGAGCTCGCGCCCTATCGCGCGGCGGACGATGGCCGGGTGACCATCGAAGGCCCGCGGACGGCGCTTGCCGCCAGCAAGATCACGTCGCTCGGCATGATGCTGCACGAGCTGGTGACCAATGCGGTCAAGTACGGCGCGCTATCGGTGCCGGAGGGGCGGTTGACCGTGCGTTGGTGGCTCGCCGACGATGACCGGACGCTGTGCCTCGACTGGCTCGAGGAGGCCGTGCCGCCGCGCGCCGACGCCACCCGACGGGGGTTCGGCACGGAGCTGCTCGAGCGGAGTGCCAAGCAGCTGGAAGCAACGCTCGACCTCGACTACGCGCCGGGCGGCTTGCGCGCGCATCTGCGGCTGCCGCATTGAAGGCCTGGCCGAGTGGCCCCGGCGCCGTCAGGGATCGAAGGTGCCGCTTGCCGGGCGCCCGGACAGCCGAAAGCGCGTCATGATGCTGTCGCGGTGGCAGTGGCTGTTGCGCCAGCTCGGTCGCCGGCTCTGGGTCCGGGTGAGCCTGTTCTCGCTCGGCGCGGTCGTCACCGCACTTCTGGGCACGGTGTTGGAGGGCCTGATCCCGAACTGGGTGCCGGCCGAGATCGGCGTCGACGCGCTCGACAACATCCTCGGCATCCTCGCCTCCAGCATGCTCGCGGTGACCACCTTCTCGCTGACCACCATGGTCACCGCCTACACCGCCACCACCAGCAACGCCACGCCGCGCTCCAGCCAGCTCTTGATGGACGACCCGACGACGCAGAATGCGCTCGGCACCTTCATCGGCTCGTTCGTCTTCAGCCTGGTCGGCATCATCCTGTTGACCACCGGGGCCTATGGCGAGAACGGCCGCCTCGTCCTCTTCATCGTCACCATCGCCGTGGTCATTCTGATCGTGGTCACCATGCTGCGCTGGATCGACTACCTGTCGACCGTCGGACGGACCGGCGAGATCACCGACAAGGTGGAGGCCGCTGCCGCCCAGGCGCTGCGCCAGCGGATGGAGCAGCCCTATCTGGGGGGCCGGCCCCTGCGTGATGGTCGAGCCGAGGTGCCGCCCGGCGCAGTGCCGGTCCACGGCGAGCAAATCGGCTACGTCCAGCATATCGACATCGAGGCCCTCGACGAAGCTGCCGCTGCAGCGGACGGCGAGGTCTTCGTCCTGGTGCTGCCCGGCAGCTTCGTCGACCCGAGCAAGCCATTGGCCATGGCCTCCGGCGTCGACGACGAGCAATCGCAGAAGATCGCAGAGAGCTTCACCATCGGCCACGAGCGCTCGTTCGACCAGGACCCGCGCTTCGGCATCTGCGTCCTGGCCGAGATCGCCTCGCGCGCCCTCTCGTCCGGCGTCAACGATCCCGGCACCGCGATCGACGTGATCGGCAGCGGCGTCCGAGTGCTCGCCGCCTGGCGCCCGCCCGACGACGCCGATGCAGCGGCCGATGCCGATGCGGCCTGCCGCCGTGTCCGCGTGCCGCCACTGGACACGGCCGGCCTCTTCGACGACTTCTTCGGCCCGATCGCCCGCGACGGCGCGGCCATCGTCGAGGTGCAGATCAGGCTGCAGAAGGGGCTGGCCACGCTGGCCGCGCTCGGCTCGCCGGCGATCGGCGAGAACGCCCGCCGTCACGCCGCGCGGGCGCTCGCCCGGGCCGAGCAGGCGCTGGCCCTCGAGGCCGACAAGGCGACCCT
>SLRI01000082.1 GCA_007131045.1 Rhodospirillales bacterium | reverse complement strand
TGCTCTGGCTCGGCGCGGCCGTGCCGATGGCGGCGGCCGATCAGGAGGACCCGCGCCTCGACGGCCTCTTCGCGGCGCTGGCGGCGGCCGAGGACAGCGCGGCTGCGGCACCGATCGAAGCCCGGATCTGGTCGATCTGGCACGAGATCGACGATCCGGCGAGCGCGCGGCTCTTGCGCCAGGGCTCGGATGCCATGGCGAGCCGGGCTTTTCCGGTGGCGATCCTCAGCTTCAATCGGCTGATCGACCGCTCGCCCGGCTTCGCCGAGGCCTGGAACCGGCGGGCGACGCTGCACTACCTGATGGGCAACGACGAGGCTTCGGTCCGCGACATCGAGGAGACGCTTCGCCTCGAGCCCCGGCATTTCGGCGCGCTTTCGGGGCTCGGCTTGATCATGCTGCGCAACGACCAGCCCATGGCGGCGCTGCGCAGCTTCGAGGCGGCGATCGAGGTGCACCCGCATCTGCCGGCGGCGCGCGCCCATCTCGAGCCGTTGCGCCAGATGCTCGAGGGCGAGCCCACCTGACGAACGGGTGGCGAACATTTCACGTTGAACGCCGCTTGCGCCATGCTCGACCCCGAGTAGGATCAGGCCCGAGTAGGATCAAGGTCTTCATGACAGCGAGCGGGGACAGCGTGTCGGGTTGGGTCAAGACGGCGCGGCAGGACGAAACGGGCCTGCTCTTTTGCGGCGGCGATTGGCGCCTGCCGTCGCTGGCCCTGCTCGACCAGGTGCTGCGCGAGGGCCTGGCCCGGCTCGGCGCCGAGCCGCCGCCCCAGGTGCGGGTGGTGCTCGACAAGCTCGCCGAGCTCGATACCGCAGGGGCCTGGCTGATCGTCCGCACGATCCGGGCGCTCGAGGCCGCTGGCAGCGAGGTGCGGCTGGTCGACGTGCAGCAGCGCCATGCCGAGCTGATCGAGCGCATCCGGGGCATCCGGCCCGAGCCCACCCCGGTGCCGCCGACGAGCCACCCGATCATCCGCAGCATCGAGCGCGTCGGTGCCGGCAGCATCGGTGTCTTTCTGGAGAGCGCCCGCTTCCTCGCCTTCTCCGGTGCGGTCACCATCGCCTTCTTGCGCCAGCTCGTGCAGCCGCGGCGCATCCGCCCGACCGCGATCGTCCACCATATCGAGGAGACCGGGGTCAACGCCATCCCGATAGTCGCCACGATGGCTTTCCTGATCGGCGTGGTGCTGGCCTATCAGGGGGCCGATCAGCTGCGTCAGTTCGGCGCCGAGCTGTTCACCGTCAACCTCTTGGCCATGGCGACGCTGCGCGAGCTCGGGGTGATGCTCACCGCGGTGATGATCGCCGGCCGCTCCGGCAGTGCGTTCACGGCGCAGATCGGCACGATGAAGGTCAACGAGGAGCTCGACGCCATGGAGGTGATCGGCCTCGACCGGCTCGATGTCCTGGTGACCCCGCGGATCATCGCCCTTCTGGTCGCCCTGCCGCTGCTCACCTTCCTCGCCAACATGATGGCGCTGATCGGCGGCGGGCTGGTCATCATCATGGTGCTCGACATCCCGCTCGTGCTGTTCTTGCGCCAGCTCCGGGACGCGGTCGGCGTCGACCTGTTCATCGCCGGGATGATCAAGGCCCCGGTCTTCGCCATCCTGATCGCCTCGATCGGTTGCTATATGGGCCTCAAGGTGCAGGGTGACGCCGAGAGTGTGGGGCGGCTGACCACCCAGTCGGTGGTCGCCGGAATTTTCGTGGTGATCATCGTGAATGCCGCTTTTTCCATCCTGTTCGCCACGTTCGGGCTCTGAATATGGCCGATGATGTCGTCATCGAGGTCGAGAACCTGGTCACCCGTTTCGGTGACACGGTGATCCACGACGGGCTTTCGATGTCCGTCCGGCGCGGCGAGGTGATGGCCGTTGTCGGCGGCTCGGGCAGCGGCAAGACCGTGATGGTCCGCGAGATCACCGGGCTGATGCGCCCCTCGGGCGGCACCATCAGGCTGTTCGGCGAGGACATCGGCAAGCTCGGCCACCGCGAGACCGAGGCGTTGCGCGCCCGCACCGGCATGCTGTTTCAGAGCGGCGCCTTGTTCAGCTCGCTCACCGTGGCGCAGAACATCGTGGTACCCATTCAGGCCTGGTACCGGCTGCGCCCGGCGCTGCTCGACGAGATCGCCGGGCTGAAGCTGGCGCTGGTCGGGCTCGACCCCTCGGCCGGGCAGAAATACCCGTCCGAGCTCTCGGGCGGGATGCGCAAGCGGGCCGGGCTCGCCCGCTCGCTGGCGCTGGATCCCGAGATCGTCTTTCTCGACGAGCCCACGGCCGGGCTCGATCCGATCGGCGCCGGCCAGTTCGACGAGCTGATCCGGTCCTTGCAGGAGACCCTAGGTATCACCGTGTACATGATCACCCACGATCTCGACAGCCTGACCCGGATCGCCGATCGGGTGATGGTGCTGGTCGACAAGCGCGCCAAGGTCGGCACCCTCGACGAGCTGCGCCGCGACGACCATCCTTGGATCAGGGACTATTTCGGCGGTCCGCGCGGCCGGGCGGTGGCTCAGAGCCATGCCGGCGCCGACCGGCCGTCCCCGGAGGAACAGTCGGAACAGCAGAAGCCCGCCCCTATCGGACCGTCGCCACGGCGGCGGGCCAAGGCCAAAACCCGTTCGAGGAGCAGCTGATGGAAGTCCGCTCCAGCAATCTCGTCGTCGGCATCTTCGTGCTGGTGCTCAGCATCGGCACGGCGATCTTCGGCGTCTGGCTCGCCCAGCGCGACATCGACCGCACCTTCACCGAGTACGAAATCGTCTTTCCGGGCTCGGTCTTCGGCCTCTCCGAGGGCAGCAGCGTGCTGTTTCGCGGCGTTCCGGTGGGCCGGGTCACCGATATCCGCCTCGATCCCGAGGACGTCGATCAGGTGCTGGTCGCCATCGAGGTCGAGCGCAACACGCCGGTCACCATCGACACCCACGCGGTGCTGGTGCCGCAGGGCGTCACCGGCCTGGTCGTCGTCGAGCTCAGAGGCGGCGATGTCGATGCGCCGCGGCGCACCGCCGAGCGCGGCCGGCCGCAGATCGCCGGCCGGGTGTCGGCGATCGAGCAGGTCTTCACCGCAACCCCGGAGCTGTTGGCCCGGTCGCTCATCGTTGTCGAGCGGCTCGGCTCGGTGCTGTCGACGGCCAATATCGAGCGCATCTCGAACACCCTCGATCACGTCGAGCAGCTCACCGCCGCGGTCGCGGCGCGAACGGACGACATCGAGCGGCTGCTGGTTGCCGGCGGGACGATGGCCGAGGAGGGCAGCCGGGCGCTCGAGGAGGTCACCGGCCTGGTCGAGCAGGCGGGGCGGCTGACCTCGGCCCTGGAGGAGGAAATTCCCCGGCTCGCCGGCCGTGGCGGCGCCGCGCTCGAGGAGGTCGAGCGGGCGGCGGTGGCGGGTCGCAACCTGATGTGGCGGGCCGATCGGATGCTCGAGGCGACCGAGCAGCCGCTCGAGGACTTCGCCGCCAGCGGTGCCTACGAGTTCGGCGAGATGATCCGCGAATTGCGCACGCTGATCGCCACGATGAGCCGGATCACCACCGATTTCGAGCGCGATCCGGCAGGCTTCCTGATCGGTGGCAGCGGCCGCGGGTTCACGCCACAATGACCGTCAGGCGCGGTCTCCTCCGCCGCCTGGCGCTGCTGCCCGCGGGCCTCGCGCTCGCCGCCTGCACCCCTTTCGCGCTGACCCGGCGCGAGCCCGCGACGTTGCACCGGTTGACCGCGCTGACCACCGTGCCGGACAGCCTGCCGGCCCTCGACCGGCGGCTATTGATCGAGCCGCCCACGGCGGCGAGCGGCCTCAACACCGCGCGTATCCCGCTCCGCCCGGAGCCGACCCTGCTCGACTATTTCGCCAACGCGCAGTTCGTCGAGGTGGTGCCGATCATGGTCCAGAGCCTGGTCCGCGAATCGCTCGACGTCACGCGCTCGCTCGACGTGCTCGGCCCCGATGCCACCGGGCTCCGGCCCGACTACGTGCTGCGGCTGCACATCCAGGATTTCCAGGCCGAGTACGATCGCGGCACCATGCAGCCACCGCTGATCAACATCCGGATGCAGCTCCGCCTCTTGGGCATGCCGCGGCGAGACTCGCTGGCGACCGGGCGGGGCCAGCAGACGGTGCGTGCCGACGGCAACGGACTCGACGCCGTGATTCGGGCCTTCGACCAGGCGATGGCTCTGGTGCTCCGCCGCATCGTCACCTGGACCATCGACGAGATCGCCCGCCGGGAGGGCTAGGGCCGAGCCCGAAACCGCTTGTCCTGATATATCGAAGCAATATATATCGCTTCGTCATATCGCGACGGGGTCAGCATGGACGTCAAGACGCTCTGCCTCGGTGTTCTCACCGAGCAGGATTACACCGGCTACGAGATCAAGCGCTGCTGCGAGGAGGTGTTTCGGCACTTCTTCGTCGCCGGCTTCGGCTCGATCTATCCGGCGCTGGCCGAGCTGCAGCGCGACGGCCTGGTCACCGTCAAGTCGGTCGAGCAGAAGAAGCGCCCGGACAAGAAGATCTACAGCATCACCGCGGCCGGCCGGCAGGCCTTGGCCCAGGAGCTCTTGGAGACCCCGCCGCGCCACAAGGTGCGCTCCGAATTCCTGGCGCTGATGTACTTCGCCGATCTGTTGCCGCCCGAGCGGGTCGACGCGGTGCTGGGGGAGATGATCGAGCGGTTCGAGCAGACGCTGGTCGAGGAGCTGGCGCTGTTCGATTCCGAGGACGCGCCCGGAGAGCTGACGCCGGGCCAGCGCTTTGCCCTGGGCTATGGCCGCACCGTGCTGACCTCGGCCTTGGCCTATTGCAAGCGGCAGCGGCCGCAGCTCGCCCGGGCGCTTCGTGGCGAGTCCGAGGGCGGCGAGCCCGAGCCCGAGGCTGCCGATGACCGGCGGCCCCTCACCCCGTCCTTGGCCGGAGAATGACGATGCGCCGCTCGACCCTGATCGCGGCCCTCCTGGCCATCGCCGTCGGCGCCTGGCTCGCCTCGCCGCATGTCGGCCTCGACCGGTTGCTGGCCAATGGCGACAGCGAAGCGGCCGCCCCGGCTGCCGACACGGGTGCCGCCGACAGGGATGCCGCCGACACGGGCGCCGAGCGCATCACCGCGGTGCGCACCCGGGGCTCGGTGGCCGAGCCGATGGCCCGCGAGATCGTGCTCAACGGCCGCACCGAAGCCAATCGCACCGTTCGGGTCGCGGCCGAGATCTCGGCCCGGGTGACCGAGCTACCCCACAGCAAAGGCGACCTGGTGGCTGCCGGCGATCTCTTGGCCCGGCTCGACCCGCGCGAGCGCGAAGCGGGATTGGCCGAGGCCCAGTCGAGCCTCGCCCGGCGCGAGCTCGACTTCGAGGCGGCGCGGCAGCTCGGCGAGCGCGGCTTTCAGGCGGAGACCAGGGTCGCCGAGGCCAGGGCGGCGCTCGAGCTCGCCCGCTATCACCTCCGCCGTGCCGAGGTCGAGCTCGACCATACCGCGCTCGCCGCGCCCTTCGGCGGTGTCCTGGAAGCGCTGCCGGTGGAACTCGGCAGCTTCGTCGATATCGGCGAGACGGTGGCCGAGATCGTCGATCTCGACCCGATCCTGGTGGTCACCGACGTGCCCGAGGCGCGCATCGCGGCGATCGGGCGCGGTGATCGGGCGGAGATCCGCATGGTCGACGGCCGTCGGTTCGAGGGCCGGGTCCGCTTCGTCGCACGCCAGGCCAACGAGCGCACCCGGACCTTTCGGGTCGAGATCGAGGTGGCCAATCCGGATGCCGTGATCCCGGCCGGGGTCAGCACGGCGGTGGCGGTCACCCTCGATCCCGTTCCGGCGCACCCGGTCTCGCCCGGCATTCTCGTCCTCGACGATCGGGGTGTGCTCGGCATCAAGGCGGTGGGCGGGGACGCGACCGTGACCTTCCACGAGGCCGACATCATTCGTGCGGAAGCCGACACGGTCTGGCTCGCGGGTCTGCCTGAGCGGCTCGACGTGATCATCGTCGGCCAGGGCTTCGTGACGCCCGGGCAAGCGGTGGCGGCGACCGACGAAGCCGAGCTCACCGCCCGGCTCGGTGGGCCCGCGCGATGAGGACGCTGATCGACGCCGCCTTCGACCGGACCCGAACCGTCCTCTCGATCCTGGTCCTGCTGATGGTCGCCGGGATCCTGACCTATGTGACCATCCCCAAGGAGGCCGAGCCCGACGTCCAGATCCCGATCGTCTACGTCTCGATCCCCTACGAGGGCATCTCGCCCTTCGACGCCGAGCGGCTCTTGGCCCGGCCGGTCGAGAGCGAGCTGCAGGGGCTCGAGGGGGTCAAGGAGATCAAGTCGGTCGCGACCCAGGGCAGGGCCACGATCACCATCGAGTTCGAGACCGGCACCGACATCGACCAGGCGGTGCTCAATGTCCGTGACAAGGTCGACCGGGCCAAGGCCGATCTGCCGGCCGGCGCCGACGAGCCCACGGTCGAGGAGGTCAACCTGGCCCTCTTCCCGGTCCTGGTCGTCACCCTTTCCGGTGATCTGCCCGAGCGCGCCCTGCTCAGGATCGCCCGCGACCTGCAGGACCGGATCGAGACCGTCAGGAACGTCCTCGAGGTCGAGATCGCGGGGCGGCGCGACGAGCTTTTAGAGGTGATCATCGACCCCTTGAAGGTCGAGAGCTACGGGCTCGAGCTCGAGCAGGTGGTCCGGGCGGTCGAGCGCAACAACCAGATCGTGGCGGCGGGCTCGCTCGATGCCGGCGGCGGCCGCTTCGACATCGAGGTGCCCGGGGTCTTCGAGACCTTCGAGGACTTGATGAACCTGCCGATCAAGACCGACGGCGAGGCGGTGGTGCGGATCGGCGACATCGCCACGGTCAGGAGCACCTTCAAGGACCCGGAAGGCTTCGCTAGGGTCGACGGCCGGCCGGCGCTCGCCCTCGAGGTCTCCAAGCGCATCGGGGCGAACATCATCGACACCGTGGCCGACGTCCGCGCCGTGGTCGAGGCGGCGCGGGCGGATTTCCCGGCGACGCTCGAGGTCGGCTACGCCCAGGACAAGTCCGATGCGGTCGAGATGATGCTCTCCGACCTGCAGAACAACGTGCTGGCCGCGGTCATCCTGGTGATGATCGTGATCGTCGCGGCCCTCGGCTTTCGCTCGGCCCTGCTGGTCGGATTCGCCGTGCCGGGCTCGTTCTTGACCGCGATCCTGGTGCTCGGCCTGATGGGTCTCACGATCAACATGATCGTGCTGTTCGCGCTGATCCTCGCGGTCGGCATGCTGGTCGATGGCGCCATCGTCACGACCGAGCTCGCGGACCGCAAGATGGCCGAGGGCATGCACAAGCGCGACGCCTACAAGCTCGCCGCCAAGCGGATGGCGCTGCCGATCACGGCTGCCACCGCCACCACCCTGGCCGCCTTCCTGCCGCTGCTGTTCTGGCCCGGCATCGTCGGCGACTTCATGAAGTACCTGCCGATCACCCTGGTCGCGACGCTGACAGCGTCGCTCGCGATGGCGCTGATCTTCGTGCCGACGCTGGGCTCGCTCTTCGGCAAGGCGACGGCCACCGATCCCGAGACGATGAAGCGGCTCAATGCCAGCGAGGGCGGCGATCTCAGGGATCTGGGCGGGCTCACCGGCGCCTATGTCCGGGTCCTCGACAAGATCCTGCGGCAGCCGGCGCTCACCGCCACTGCCGCCGTGCTGATCGCGGTCACCGCGTACTGGGCCTACGGCACCTTCGGCCGGGGCGTGGAGTTCTTTCCCGAGGTCGAGCCGGAGCGGGCGCAGCTCCACATCCACGCCCGCGGCGACCACTCGATCCACGAGCGCGACGCGCTGGTCCAGGAGGTCGAGGCGCAGGTCGTCGGGCTCGACGGCATCCACCAGGTCTATGCGCGGAGCGGGCTCAGCTTTCGCGGCGACGGCATCGACGAGGACGTGATCGGCATCCTGCAGCTCGAGTTCGAGCCCTGGCAGGAGCGCCGCCCGGCGCTGGAGATCTTCGCCGAGATCGAGGAGCGGACGGCGGGCCTCGCCGGCATCCATGTCGAGCAGCGCGAGGAGGAGGCCGGCCCGCCGGTCGGCAAGCCAATCCAGATCGAGATCGGCTCCAACCAGCCCGACCGCTTGGCACCCGTGGTGCAGCAGGTCCGCGACCGGGTCGATCGGGTTACCGGCTTGCGCGAGGTCACCGACAGCCGGCCGATACCCGGGATCGAGTGGAAGATGCGGGTCGACCGCGAAAAGGCATCCAGGCTCGGCACCGACATCGCGACGGTGGGTGCGCATGTCCAGCTGGTCAGCAACGGCGTGCTGCTCGGCACCTACCGCCCGGACCATGCCGACGACGAGGTCGACATCCGCGCCCGCTTTCCGGTCGAGTACCGCACCCTGCACCAGCTCGACCGGCTGATCGTCAACACCGCCGAAGGAGCGGTGCCGATCTCCAGCTTCGTCAGCCTCGAGCCCGAGCCGCG
>SLRI01000594.1 GCA_007131045.1 Rhodospirillales bacterium | reverse complement strand
TCCTGGTCAACAACGCCGCCGTCTTCAACATGGCGCCGCTGCTCGAGGTGACCCGCGCCGACTGGGACAAGAACTTCGACATCAACACCAAGGGCCTCTTCTTCACGCTCCAGGCGGTGGCCCGGCGCATGGTCGAGCAGGGCCGGGGCGGCAAGATCATCAACATGTCGAGCCAGGCTGGCCGGCGGGGCGAAGCGCTGGTCGTGGCCTACTGCGCATCCAAGGCTGCCGTCATCTCGATCACCCAGAGCGCGGGCCAAGCGCTGATCAGGCACAAGATCAACGTCAACGGCATTGCCCCGGGCGTTGTCGACACACCGATGTGGGACGAGGTCGACCGCCTCTTCGCCAAATACGAGAACCGGCCGATCGGCGAGAAGAAGCGCCTGGTCGGCGAGGCCGTGCCCTACGGCCGCATGGGCCTGCCCGAGGATCACGCCGGGGCGGCGCTGTTCCTGGCGTCGAGCGACGCCGACTACGTGGTGGCCCAGACGCTCAACGTGGACGGCGGGAACTGGATGAGTTGAGGGGGCGGCCAGTGCCGGGACGCCGTCGCCCCGGTTCAAGCCTGCCGGTGCCGATCGATGTAGTCCTTCACGAAGGTCTCGAGTTCGGGCGTATCGCATTCGAACCCCATCGATTCGGCCTTCGCGATGGCCTCGTCGCCCGTCATGCCCTGCTCACTCGCCACGTGCATCATCGTCATCGCGCCTGACCGCTTGCCGCTGGCGCAGTGAAGCAGAATCGGGCGTGGCAACCGGCCGATCGCCTCGCGGAACCGGTCGACCACCTCGTCGTCCAGCGCGTCGCCGGACACCGGCTGATGATAGAAGGCGAGACCGACCGCCTCGGCGGCGCGGCGCTCGTCCTCGATCCGCAGCTTCTGCTCTTCGTGCTCGGTCTGCACGCTGACGACCGAGCGGAAGCCTTCCGCGGCAATGCGGTTGAAGGTCTCCCGCGCCGGCTCGAATTTGGCGATGACATAGTCGTCGCCCATCTGGATGGTGTGTTCCACGATTCCTCTCCTCAGTCTCTGGCGACCGCGAATCCGGCCGCCGTCCATGCCTGCCAGCTGCCCGGGACGTTGCGCACGTCGAATCCCCTGGCTGCCAGGAGACTGGCGGCGACGCTGGCGCGAAAGCCGCTGGCGCAATAGGTGGCGACCGGCCGGTCGCGATCGATTTCGTCGAGCCGGCCCGGCAACTCGCCGAGGAAGAGATGCTGTGCTTCCGGCATGTGCCCGCCCTGCCATTCATCCGACTTGCGCACGTCGAGCCGGAGCACGTCCTGCCTCTCCCGCAGCTCGTGCACGCTCAGCTGAGGCAGGTGGCGAAGCGGCTGGCCGGCCTCCTGCCAGGCCGCCATGCCGCCGGCGAGATAGCCGCCGAACCGGGTGAAGCCGACCCGCCACAAGCGCGTCACGACCTCGGTCAGCCGCCGCTCGTCGTCGAGCACGAGGAACAACGGCCGCCCCGGATCCAACAGCCAGCCGGCCCAGACCGAGAGATCGGGCCGGGCGCCGATGTTGACGGCACCCTCGATATGGCCGCCGCCGAAGGCCAGCATGTCGCGGGTGTCGAGAAGCTGTCCGTCAGGCACCGCGCGGCCGAACGCCTCCGGCCCGAGCGCCGGCACGCGCGGCAGGTTGCCGATGACTGGCGGGCCCCCGGCATTGACCTTCTTCAGGCGCGGGTAATGCGTCGGCACCGGCGGCGCATCCTCTTGCATCGCCTCCCTGAAGCGCTCGAGATCGTCGATAGCGAAATAGGGATTGTGCTGCCGCTCGTAGCCGATCGTGCTCGACATCCGGTCGCCGATGGCGGGCCCGCACTCCGAGCCGGCGCCATGGCATGGATAGACGATAACGCCGTCCGGCAGCGGCCAGTAGACCTGCCGGATCGTGTCGAAGAGAGCCCGTGTCAGCTCCTCCGTCTGCTCGTCGCCCAACAGGTCGGGGCGGCCGACGGAGTCGACGAAAAACGAGTCGCCGCTGAGGATCCCCCACGGCTCGTCGCGACCGGTCTCGCGCAGCAGGAACGAGATGTGCTCGGGCGTATGGCCGGGGGTGAATACCACCTCGATCTCGACGCCGCCGAAACGGAAGCGTTCGCCGGGCACCGTGCGGCGATGCGGGAAGCCGTAGGTGGCGCCTCCCTCCTTGCTGACGCAGAGTTCCGCCGTCCCGCCCAGCCGCTCGACGAGCTCGCAGGCCCCGCTCATGAAGTCGGCGTGGATGTGGGTCTCGAAGACGTGGGTGATGACGACGCCGTAGCGCCGCGCGACATCGAGGTAAACGTCGACGTCCGGCCGCGGGTCGACCACGGCTGCCGTGCCTGCGGCGTCGTCACCGACGACATAGGACGTCTGGGCGATGCCGTCGGCGAGAATTTGCTCGAATCGCATCGTCATCGGCTGCCTCTCTTCATTGTCGCAATTGAAACGTCGGACAAAATAAAACGTCGGGGAGGCGCCGCGGTTCCTCGCCCGCGGCGGATTTCTGCAGCTTCACGGCGTCCGGAGCGCCAAGCGGCTCGCCGGCGTTGCTGCCGTGCGAGTTCGCTTGACCGGCGGACGGCCATCCCCTTTCTCGGATGGCAGACCCATGAACGGAGGATTTTCATGCTCTATCGCCTGGGCGCGCATCTGCCGGAGTTCGCTTGCGAGCGGCATTGGGTGGCGCCGGATGCCGTGCTGATCGGCAGGGTGCGGCTGGAGCGGGACGCCAGTGTCTGGTTCAAGGCGGTGCTCAGGGGCGACAACGAGCTGATCACGGTGGGTGAGGGGAGCAATGTGCAGGAGCATTGCGTGCTGCACACCGACCCGGGCTTTCCCTTGGTCATCGGGCCGCAGGTGACGGTCGGCCACATGGCGATGCTGCACGGCTGCGACATCGGCGAGGGCACGCTGGTCGG
The DNA here is from genome assembly GCA_007131045.1 of Rhodospirillales bacterium. GTDB lineage: Bacteria > Pseudomonadota > Alphaproteobacteria > Geminicoccales > Geminicoccaceae > SLRI01. Next base: position 5,612 of record SLRI01000594.1, on the reverse strand, counting down.
CATCGGGGCGGTGATCCTGAACGGTGCGAAGATCGGCAAGAACTGTCTGATCGGCGCCAAGGCCCTGATCGCCGAGCACAAGGAGATCCCGGACAACAGCCTGGTGATGGGCATTCCCGGCAAGGTCAAGGGCGAGGTGCGCCCGGAACAGGCCGAGCGGATCCGCCGTGGCACGGCCAACTACGTCACCAAGTGGCAGCGCTTTCAGACCGAGATGATCGCGATCGACTGACGCTTCCGCTCAGCGGCGGTCGAGCCAGTGCGCATGGGCGGCGAAGGCCTTGATCTCGTGGCGGGCCTTGAGCGCGAAGAAGGCGAGGCCGAGGGCGAGCTGGCCCATGGCGGCGAGCTCGACCGTGGTGCCGGTCGACCAGAGGGCAAGCAGCCAGAGCCCGGCGAGCACGAGTGCGAAGACCAGGCGGTAGAGTCGGAACGGGATGGTCCAGGCATTATCGACGGTCGACCGGGTGGCGCGGTAGGCGACGTAGGGCAGCCAGAGGGCGGCCAGATGCGCGGCGAGCAGGACCAGGGCCGCCAGCGGCAAGGGTAGCAGGAGCGCCGGGCCGGCGAGCTTGCAGGCCTGCAGCACGAGATAGAGCGGGATGCGGCTGGTCTTGTCGAGGTGGTTGTAGACGAAGGCGATGGCTCGCAAGCCGGCGAGCAGCGCCGTCCAGAGCGCCATGCCGGCGACGATGCCGGGCGTGTTCGGGACGAATTGCACGATGGTCACGCCCAAGAGCCCGAGGCCGAGGCCGGTGAGCCAGGCGAGCGGCTCGCTGAAGCGGTGCTGGCTCTCGTGGTAGGCCCGGCTCAGCCGCGGGTCGGCCTCGCGCTCGGCGGCCACCCGGTCGTTCTCGACGTAGAGGGTCTCGTAGATCACCCAGAACGAGGCGTGCAGCACGACGATGGCGGCGAGCGCTGCCAATGACGGGCTCGCCCAGAGATAGACGACGAGGAGCAGGATCAGCTCGTCGGCCAGGACCACACTCTTCAGGTGGCCCTGCCGCGGCCGCTTGATCCGCTCCATGTAGTAGAACGGCAGGTAGGCGTTCGGGTGCGCCGGCTCGTAGCGGGCATTCGGCCATTTCAGGTGCAAGGGCGTGCGGACCGCGGCCAGAAGGTCGCCGTCCTCGTCGTTGTCGGTGACGACCGTGGCGGCGGCCAGCCGGTCGGCGCCGAGGGCGGCCTCGACCACGGCCCGCTTGCCTCGCCGCCGCCAGGCGAAGCCGCCGAGCAGCGGTGAGGCCAAGAGCGTCGGCCGCTCGGCAGGCGGCAGGGCGTCGAGCAGCGGTTCGACGATTGGGCGAAAGCCGTTGGTGACGATCCATGTGCCGCCCGCGGGGGCGCGGCTGACCAGCGGGGCGAGGGCGGGGTTTCGCCATTGCGGCCCGAGGGTCCGGGCGATCTGCCGCCAGCGCCCGAGCGACCAGGGGAAGAGGACGACGACGCAGAGCACCCGCAGCCAGTCGCGCCAGACGTGGTCCTTCTCGGGGCCCGGCAGCAGTCGCCAGGGTCTCGCGAGGTCGAGGAAGGCCAGGAGCAGGGCGGCGGGCCAAGCTGGGCGCACACTGTCGAGGAAGGCCTCGGTGGAGTTGCGCAGCCAAAAGGTCTCGTCGAAATCGAGAATGAGCGGTGCCTCGGCATCGACGGTCTCGAGATCGCCTGCCGTTGCCGCCACCGCCTGCTCCACCGTTCTCGTCCTCGATTCAGTGTCTCTCGGGTCCCGTCTAGCGAAGCCGGCGGCGGATGACCAAGCCCGAGCTTCAGCCGGGGCTGGACGGCGGCCGGTGGGGCCGCCATGCTCTCTTGCCATTGCCGACCTGACCACCGCATGCGAGGCCCGAGCCCGGTGTATTCGTTGGACCATTCGCCGCGCGCCGAACCCTTGAGCTGGCCGCGGCTGATCCGCGAGGTGGTGGCGATCGCCTGGCTCTGTCTCGCCAGCCAGGCTGTCTACGTTCTCCTGGTGCTGGGTGACGACGTGATTCTGTCGCCGCGGCAGGAAGCGCTCTTGCGGTTGTTCGTCCTGCCGAGCGTGCCGTTGGCCGCCTCCCTCCTCGTGCTGCGCTTTCGCGAGATGGCGACGACGCTGCTGCGACTGCCGTTCCTGGCACTCTTCATCCTCTTGATCTGGGCCTCGGTGACCTGGTCGCTCGATGCGGGGCTGAGCCTGCGCCGGGCGCTTTCGGTCACCGCCTATACGCTGATCGCGGTCTGGCTGGCGCTGGCCTTCGAGCCTGCGGCGCTGCTGCGGCGCCTCGCCTGGCTGGCCCTGGTGATCCTGCTGTTGTCGGTGGCCTTCGCGGTGCTGCTGCCCGGGCTCGCCTTTCACGAGGTGGACGGGCGGCTGCTGCTGCGCGGCGTCTTCTCGCACAAGAACGGCCTGGGCCAGCATCTCGGCCTGGCGGCTATCCTTTTGGCCACCGCCTGGCAGTTTCGCCTGATCCCGCGTTTTTGGGCGGGGCTCGGCCTCTTCTCGTGCCTGGTGCTCGCTATTCCCACGGGCTCGGCCACCGCCTTGCTGATCCTCTTCGCCCTGGCGCTGACCGGGCTCGCGGCACGGATCGTGCTGTTGCCGGCGAAGCTGGCGATCGCGGTGGCCTGCTTCGGGCTCGCCCTCGGCATCTTCCTCGTCCTGGCGCTGATCCTCGGGGCCGAGCAGGTGTTCGCCGTGGTCGGCCGCGATCTCACGCTCACCGGCCGGGTGCCGCTCTGGTCGTTCGTCTGGTGGCAGATCGTCGAAGCGCCCTGGCTCGGCCACGGCTTCGCCGTCTATTTCGACATCCCCTGGGTCGAGAGCTACACCACCGAAACCCTGCGCTGGCCGATACCCAACGCGCACAACGGCTACCTCGAGCTCTGGCTCGGCATCGGCATCGCCGGACCGATCCTGGTCACGCTTTTTCTCGTCACCGCGTTGTGGCAGGGGCTGGCGATGCTGCGGGTCGACTACTCGCCGCAGGCGATGTTCGCCGTCTACTTCCTGCCGATCTACCTCTTGCGCAACATCGTCGAGTCCGATCTTGCCGCACCCTCGCAGCTCTCCTGGGTGCTGGCCGTGATCGCCGTCGTATTCGCCCAAAAAGCGAGCAAGGAGCAATCGAGATCGCGTAATGGTTGAATTCGTCACCCGCTTTATCTACCATGGCGCTTGCGTTGCCGGTGGGCCGCGCGGGCGACGTGTTCGCTTCGGCAGCTGTGTGCTCTTGCTCCTCTGGGCGCTGCTGCACCTCCACCCGGCACTGATCGTGGCTCCATCGGCGAGCGAGGCGATGCGCTCGCTGGCCGCGCAACCGGGTGAATTCATGACCATCTCGACGAACGATGTGGCGCTCGAAGAGGCCGTCGCCGCCGGCCGGGCGCTCTGGGTCTCGGCCGACGGAAATGACGGCGCATCCGGCCGTGCCGCGCTGCCGGACGGTGCCGGCGCCGGCCTGCTGGCCAGCTTGGCGCGCGCCGTGGAACTGGCCCGCGGCGATGCCGGGATCGACACCATTCTCGTCGGTGACGGCCGCTATTTCCTCACCAGCTCGCTGAAGCTCGGTGCCGCCGATGCCGGGCTCACCATCGCTGCAGCACCCGGTGCCAAGCCGGTTCTGCATGGCGGGCTCGATCTTTCCGGGGCGGCGTGGTCGGCGGTCGGTGGCGGCATCTACGCCACGGCGATCGACACCAGCGGCCTGCCGCGCGGTGTGCTCGATCTGCATATCGAGGGTGTGCGCCAGACCGTGGCCCGCTATCCCGACGCCACCCCGGGCGATCCGACGAGCGGCTGGCTGTTCGCGGCCTCCGGCACCGGTGGCCACGAGACGCTCCGTTTTCACGACGGCGACGTTCCGTCGGGAATCGATACCGGCCAGCTTCGGGTGCTGATCACCGACAACAATCAGTGGACCAGCAACGTCGCGAGCGTCGCCTCGATCGACTACGACACCAACACCATCAAGCTCGCCGACAACGTCTCCTGGCATCAGCTCGGCCAGAACAGCCGCTATTTTCTCTTCGACAGCGAGGCAGCGCTGGATCAGCCGGGCGAGTGGTACTTCGATGCGGCAACCGGCATGCTCTACGTCATGCCCGAGGATCCGGCGGTGCTCGAAGACGGCACGACCATCGTCGCCGCCACTACGGACAGCCTGATCGAGATCCACGGCACCGAGGGGGTGACCATCCACGGGCTCGAGCTGCGTGACGCCTCGCCGCACGGCAGCGATCGGAGCTACGACTACCTGCAGATCGGTGGCGGGGCGATCAAGGTCACCGATTCGGTCGACATCACGCTCACTGGCAACACGATCGCCAATGTCGGGGTCGGCATCAACGCCCTGGACCTCCAAGGCGGCGTCATCGCCTTCAACACCATCGAGCACGTCGCCGGCAACGGCATCTTCGTCGGCATGCCCTGGGGCGGCAAGGGCTCCTCGGACGTGTTGATCGAGGGCAACACGGTCCGCGACATCGGCCACACCTTCATCGAGGCGGCAGGTATCTTTTTCCTCGGCACCACCGACAGCGTGGTCACCAGGAACGTCGTCGAGGATGCGGCCCAGTTCGGCATCTTCGGCGCCCAGGTGCGGGGTACCGGCGAGGACGCGATCCATCGCAATACGGTCGAGTACAACATCATCAAGAACGCCAACACGCTGACCGCGGATGGTGGCGGCATCAAGCTCTATGCGGCGAAGCTCGGCGGCGCAGAGGACAACATCATCCGCCACAACTGGGTGGACGGCGGCACCCATTTGATGAGCCGGGCGGACGGCACCTTCTTCACGCCCGAGGACTGGAGCGACAGCCGCTGGCCGCAGCCGATCTCGGCCGGGCTCTATCTCGACTGGAACATCGAGAACACGGTGATCGAGGGCAACCTCGTCACCAACAGCTATGGTGGCGTGCTCCTCGTCAACAGTGACAACACGCTGGTCAAGGGCAACGTCGTCTGGGGCGGCTATGCGTCCGCCTTCGAGGCTTCCGACCAGCCATCGGACTACCGCGAGCCGATGGACGGTAATCTCTTCGTCGGCAACGTCGCCGTCCGTGACGCCGCCACCGCATCGGCCGTCCGCATCTGGGATCCGACCGGTGGGCCGCCGCCGGCGCGTTTCGACGGCAATGTCTATTTCGGTGAGGCCATCGACGGTGATGCGTTCGTCGTTCAGGGGCGGGGTTGGCCGAACGACCTGCGCGGCGACATCGACGCCTGGAACGCCAAGGGCTATGAGGCAGTCGACGAGCAGGTGCTCGACCCCGGCTTTGCTGATCCGGCCGCCTACGATTTCAGCATCGACGCTGCTGCCTTGCACGATTTCGCCGGGCTCGACCCCGAACTCCTGGCGCTGGTGCAGGCCTTCAACGGCAACCCGCCGCCGACACCGGATCTCGAGGTCGTGCCCGAGCCCGAGCCAGCGCCCGAGCCCGAACCAGCGCCCGAGCCCGAACCAGCGCCCGAGCCCGAACCAGCGCCCGAACCCGAACCAGCGCCCGAACCCGAACCAGCGCCCGAACCCGAACCAGCGCCGGAGCCCGAGCCTGCGCCGGAGCCCGCGCCTGCGCCGGAGCCGGCGCCTGCACCGGCGCCCGCGCCAGAGCCCGAACCCGCGCCTGCACCGGCG
>SLRI01000307.1 GCA_007131045.1 Rhodospirillales bacterium | reverse complement strand
TGACCACACCACAGCCGACGATGCCGAGCCCGGTCGGTTGCATGAGCGTGCCTCCTTCGGCCGGGTCAGGCGACGGTTGCGAGGAGATAGGCGCGGCTCTCGCGGGCGAAGCGCAGCGGGTCGGCCGGCTTGTCGTGCTCGAGGATCATCCAGCGCGCGCCGTGATCGAGGCTCGCCCGCCAGAGCTTCGGCCAGTCGAGCACCCCTGCGCCGATATCGGCCCAGCCGTCCTCGTCGGCGTTCTGGCCTTCGGGTGCGATGTCCTTGACGTGGACGGCGGTCAGCCGGTCGCCGATCCGCTCGAGCCAGGCCAGCGGATCGGCGCCGCCGCGGACCAGCCAGGCGAGGTCGGCCTCGATGGTCAAGGGTGAGCCCCGGGACGCGTCGAGCAGATGGCCGAGCGGGGTCGAGCCGTCCGGGTAGGCGGCGAGTTCCCAGTGGTGGTTGTGGTAGCCGAGCCCGATGCCCGCCCTGGCGAAGCGCTCGGCCAGTCGGGCGAGCTCGAGGCCGATGCCGCGCCAAAATTCGGCGGGCTGGCCGTCGCGCTCGTCCGCGGGCACCGCCGGCATGAACAGCTGCTCGATGCCGATCGTCTTCGCCTGGGCCAGCACCCGGTCCGGCTGCGCGCGCAGCTCGGCCAGGCCGACATGGCCGGTGGGGGCGGTCATGCCGTTGGCGTCGAGAAGGGCGCGGGTGGCCCTGGCATCCTCGAGGTGGCTGCCGATCGTCTCGACCCGGCGAAAGCCGAGCGCCGCCAGGCCGCGGAGCTGGGCCTCGAGGTCGGCAAGATAGCGCAGCGAGTAGAGCTGGATCGAGAGTTCGCGGGCGACGTCCATGCGGCGGTATCCGGGCTGAGCGAGGAATGAGCCGGCCCCGAGGTTCTCGCCTGCGCCTTCAGCCCGCCTCGGCGACGGACCGGGTCAGGGCGCGAAAATCGTCGACCAGCTGGCCGGTGACCGGGCCGAGTTGGAAGTGGCGGTCGTCGATGGCGCGGACGGGGGTCACCTCGGCAGCCGTGCCGGTGACGAAAATCTCCTGCACCCGGTCCAGCTCTTCGGGCATGATGTGCCGTTCGATCACCTCGTAGCCGCGCTGCTGGGCGAGCCCGATCACGGTGCGCCGGGTGATGCCGTCGAGAAAGCAATCCGGGGTGGGCGTGTGGATGGCGCCGTCGATGACGAGGAAGATATTGGCGCCGGTGGTCTCGGCGATGTAGCCGCGATAATCGAGCATCAGGGCGTCGCCGAAGCCCTTGGCCTCGGCGTCGTGCTTGCAGATCGTGCAGATCATGTAGAGCCCGGCGGCCTTGCTCTTGACCGGCGCGGTGTTCGGCGCCGGCCGCTGGTAGAGGGCGCGGGTCAGCGTCAGGTCGCTGTAGTAGGCGCCCCATTCCCAGCTGGCGATGGCGACGTTGATCTTGGATTTCTGCGCCGAGACCCCCATCTGCTCGGAGCCGCGCCAGGCGACCGGTCGGACGTAGCAGTCGGGCGCGCCGTTCGCGGCGATCACCGCCCGGGTCGCGGCATCGAGCTCGGCTGCGGTGTAGGGCACGTCGAAGCCCAGCATCTTGCCGCTGTCGATCAACCGCTGGCTGTGCTCGGTGAGCTTGAAGACCTGCCCGCCATAGGCGCGCTCGCCCTCGAACACGCACGAGCCGTAGTGCAGCCCGTGGCTGAGCACGTGCAGGGTCGCGTCGCGCCAAGGCACCATCTCGCCGTTGAACCAGATGGAGCCGTCGCGCGCGTCGAAGGGGATGATCTCGGCCATGATGCAGGCTTTCGTGTCGGCCTTCCCGCTGGAGAATGCGGGTTTTTTCCGGGAAAGTCGGGATTTTTCAGGGGTTGTGATCGCTATCACCGGGTCCCATAAGTGTCAATGCGAGGACCGCGGCCGCCGCCCGCGCGTCGACGCATGGCAGCCCTGTCCGGATGGCGGGACGGCCGAACGACCCTTTTCGGGCCAACGGAAACGGAACCGATGATCCAGGCGCAGCGCGCGCAGAACCCGCTTTTCCTGCGCGACGCGGAGCTCGAGCGGAGCCTGTCGCTGCTCACCCTCTTGCAGCTCGAGCTCGAGGCCGCGATCGCCCAGCTGCTCGACCGGCAGGGCATCGAGAGCACCGATGCGCTGCTGCTGGCCCGGATCGACCAGGCGGCGACGCAGGCCGAGCCGGCGACCGCCGCCGAGCTCACCGCCTTCCTCGGCTGGACCAAGCAGCGGATGTCGCGGCGGCTGGCTGCGCTCGGCGGGCAAGGCCTGGTCGAGCGGCGACCGTCGCCCACCGATCGGCGCAAGCAGCAGGTCCTGCCGACCAACCTCGGCAGCCACCAGGTGGCCGCCTTCAAGGAGCTGCAGAAGCGCCACCTCCGCCGGATCTTCCGCCGCGCCGGGCCGGCCGAGGTCGCCGGTTTCCAGAACGTCCTGGCGGTCGCGGCCCAGCATGCCGGGCGGGCGCGCCAGGCGGCCCTGCCGCGGACCGTCCGCGGCGACGCCCGACGCGACGCTGGGCTCGATCCGACCCGCGACGATTTGAGCGGCAGTGAGCGATGAGCGAGCCGGCGCATCTTTTGGTGGTCGATGACGACGAGCGGCTGCTCGCCCTCCTGCAGCGCTTCTTGACCCGGAGCGGCCACATGGTGAGCGTCGCCCAGGACGCAAAGGCGGCCAAGCAGAAGCTCGAGGGCCTCGATTTCGACCTTTTGGTTCTCGACGTCATGCTGCCCGGGCAGAGCGGCATCGAGCTGACCACCGAATTGCGCCGGACGCGCGACCTGCCGATCCTGCTGCTCACCGCCAAGGGCGAGGGCCGGGACCGGATCGCCGGGCTGGAGGCCGGTGCCGACGATTATCTGGTCAAGCCCTTCGAGCCGCGCGAGCTGCTGCTCAGGATCGCCACCATCCTGCGCCGCGTGCGGCCCTCGGCAGCGGCGATGGAGCCGCCGCCGGTGCTGCGCTTCGGCCCCTTCAGCTTCGACCTCTCGAGCCTGGAGCTGATCCGTGGCGAAGGCGACGTGGTGCATTTGACCTCGGGTGAGCTGGCGCTGTTGCGCACGCTCGCCGAGCGCGCCGGCGCCCCGATCAGCCGGGCCGAGCTCGGCGATCTCGCCAACATCAAGGGCAACGACCGGGCGGTCGACGTGCAGATTCTTCGCCTCAGGCGCAAGCTGGAGGACGACCCGCGCCAGCCCCGCCACCTGCTCACCGTGCGGGGCGAGGGCTACGCCTTGCGGACGGGACGCTAGACGATGGCGATTACCATGGGCCGGCCCGAGCTCGGGCCGATCGGCCGCTTCCTCAACCGCACGATCGTGCCACCGTCGCTGTTCTGGCGGTCGATCCTGATCGTCGTCCTGCCACTGGTGATCCTGCAGATCGTCGTCACCATCATCTTCTACAACCGCCACTGGGACGTGGTCACCCGCTGGCTCGCCACCGGGGTCGCGGGCGAGGTGGCGCTCGCGGTCGAGCTGCTCGACGAGGCCGAGACGGCGGCGGATCGGCGCCGTGTCCTCGCCCGGTTCCGCGAATTCCACGATCTCCGGCTGTCGCTCGAGCCCGATGGCGAGCTCACCGCCGCCGTCGAGCGGGCCGGGATCGGCACCCGCCGGCTCAGCCACATCGACAGCAAGGTGCTGCAGGGTTTCGAGGAGCGGCTGAACAAGCCCTTCGCCATCGACCTGCGCTCGGAGATGCCGAGCTTCGTCGTCGCCTACGTCCAGCTCGATTCCGGCCTGCTGCGGGTGCTCGCCCCGGCCAACCGGGTGACCGCGACCACCACCCGGCTGCTGCTCTACTGGATGGTCGGCGCCTCGCTGATCCTGATCACCGTGGCGATCTACTACGTCCGGCTGCAGGTCCGGCCGATCCGCGACCTCGCCAAGGCCGTCGAGAGCTTCGGCCGGGGCGAGGACGTGGGCGATTTCCGCCCCCGCGGGCCGAGCGAGATCCGCCGGGCTGCCGCCGCCTTCAACCTGATGCGCGAGCGCATCATTCGCCACATGAGCCAGCGCACCGAAATGCTGGCCGCGATCAGCCACGATCTCCGGACACCGCTCACCCGGATGCGGCTCGAGCTCGAGATGCTGGGCTCGGACGATCCGATGGCGCGCGAGCTCGAGGCCGATGTCGACGACCTGATCCAGCTGGTCGACACCTATCTGGCCTTCGCCCGCGGCGAGGAGGGCGAGACGGCCGAGCCCGTGCCGCTCGAGCCCCTGCTCGACCAGCTGGTTCTGCGCGCCCAGCGGGCCGGCGCCGAGGCCGAGCTCACCGTGGCACCCGGCCTCACCGCGACGCTGCGGCCGATCGCCTTTCGCCGCTGCCTCGCCAATCTGGTCGACAACGCCACCCGCTACGGCAAGCGGGTCGAGATCACCGCCGAACGCGACGCCCGCGACATCCGCATCACCATCGAGGACGACGGCCCGGGCATTCCCGAAGCGTTGCGCGAAGCGGTGTTCCAGCCGTTCTTCCGGATCGACACGGCAAGGCGCCGGCAGACCGGTGGCACCGGGCTCGGCCTCAGCATCGCCCGCGACATCGTCCTCGGTCACGGCGGCGATCTCGGCTTCGAGACCGGCAGCAAGGGCGGGGCCAGGGCCGTGCTCCGGCTGCCGGGCTGAAGGGGCGTCACCGTCGCCGGCTCAATGCGCGTCGGCCGGTCGCATGTCGTTCTTGCGGATGACCGCCAGCGCCAGGGCACGGGTCGGTGCCACGGCCAAGGGCGTGCCGTCGGCGGCGAAGATGCCGTAGCAGACCAGGCCCTCGTCCGCGATCGGCAGGACGTAGGCCACGTCGGCCAGGAGCCCGCACCACTGCTCTTGCGTGATCTGCCGGGGTCGGGCATCCGAACGGGGCAAGGTATCCATGGCTTCGCTCTCCGCGTGATCGACCGTCAGGAGAGGAGTCTAGGCCGGGGCGGGTAAAGATGGAGTTAACACGAACGCCGCTGCAGGCCGCGACGCCGGAGCTCGTGCTCGCCTCCGGCAGTGCCGCCCGGGCGGCGATGCTCGAGGCCGCGGGCCTCGTCTTCACCGTTCGCCCGGCGCCGGTCGACGAGGACGAGCTGAGGGCGGCACTCTTCGCCGAGCGGGTGGCGCTCGCCGATGCAGCGACCGCGCTGGCCGAGCTCAAGGCGCAGCACGTGGCCGCACGCCTGCCGGGGGACGTCGTCGTCATCGGCGCCGATCAGATCATCGAGCACGAGGGCGTCTGGCTGGAGAAGGCCCCTGACCGCACCGCTGCCCGTGCCCGGCTCGAAGCGCTCGCCGGCAAGACCCACCTTCTGGCTTCCGCCGCCTGCGCCTTTCGCGGCGGCTCGCGCATCTGGCACCATGTCGACATCGCCCGGGTGAGCCTCAGGCGACCGTCGCCCGCTGCCCTCGACGCCTATCTCGACGCCGCCGGCGAGGCGGCGCTTCGCTCGGTCGGCTGCTACGAGCTCGAGGGGCTCGGAGCGCAGTTGATCACCAGGGTCGAGGGCGACCACTTCACCGTCCTCGGCCTGCCGCTCTTGCCACTGCTCCAGTTCCTCCGCGACCAGGGGGTGCTGCTGCGGTGAGCCGACGCCGAGTCGCGAGACGGTGCGCCAGTCTCGTCACCCTATCGCTGATCGCGGCCTGCGAAACAGTACCGCCGAAAGCGGACGTGGACAGCAATGTGGTCAAGGCGCCAGTGGTCGACGTCGTCGAGCCGCTCGAGGCGGAACTGCGCGACCGGCTGGCGCGAGCGGCCGTGCTGGTGACCACCATGCCGCCGGTCAACGCCGGGCGGTGGCAGCCGCCCGAGCCCTACCAGAAGCCGGAGCCGCCGGGCCTGGGGGACCTTTTCTATTCGCCCTTGGGCGTCGTCATCATGTTGCCGCTCATTCCGGTGATTGCCGCCGTCCTCCTTTACGAGGATCTGAGCGATCGGCCTGCGGAGCACTTTTCCCCGCTCGAGGACGTGGACCTGGTCACGGCCTTCATCGAGAGCGTCGGCAATGGCGTGCCGCATGCGGACTTGCCGGGACCGACGATTTGTCCCCCCAACGTCGGCCTCGTCGCCTGTCATCGGGCTGTAGCGTCGACGGCGACGGCGTTGATCCGTGTCTATCTACAGGCGCAGTATGTCGGCACCTCGAAGCAATTGCCTGATGGTGCTTTGGCAATCAGCATGGCGAGCCAGGTCTTTCGGATCGAAGACGGGACCCTCGAGGCGCTGCGCTACAAGAACCACTGGCGTTGGCGCGTGCCGGTGCCGAAGCCGGGCCGCACCGAGCCGGAGCGCGTCGATGCCCTACAGCAGGTCGTCGACGAAGGTCTGCGGCTCCTGGGCCAGACGCTCCTGGAGGATCTTTGGCACCGTGACCAGCCTTTGGCGTTGCCGGCAGCCGTCGTCGGGCAACTGCCGGCGCAGCAGATCTTCAGCCAGCCGCCCGGCAGCATCGCTCCTGCGGAGGTGCGGCCGCTCTGGCTGACGGACCGGAAATAGGTGGAAGATGCATAGCTTTGGCGAAACACTCGGATGACCCTCCTCGTCATCGGCCTGACGGGCGGGATCGCCACCGGCAAGAGCCGGGCGGCGCGACTGTTCCGTGGCTTCGGCGTGCCGGTCTTCGACGCCGATGCCGCGGTTCACGCGCTCTTCGCCCCGGGCTCGCCGATGGTCGACGAGATCGCGGCGGCCTTTCCCGGCACCCGTGATGAAACGGGTGCGATCGATCGAAAGGCGCTCGGTGGCCGGGTCTTCGCCGATCCGGCGGCCTTGCGGCGGCTCGAGGGCATCGTTCACCCGGCGGTCCGCCAGGCCGAGCGCCGCTTCCTGCAGCGGCTCGCCCGCTACCGCTTCGAGATGGCCGTGCTCGACGTGCCCCTGCTGCTCGAGACCGGGGCCGAGCGGCTGGTCGACTGCGTGGTCGTGGTCGAAGTGCGGTCCGAGATCCAGGCGACCCGTGCGCTTCGCCGGCCGGGGATGACGGCGGAGAAGCTCGCTGCCATAAGGCGGCAGCAGCTGCCGGGCGCGGAAAAGCGGCGGCGTGCCGATTTCGTGCTGCCGGCCGGCTACGATCGTGGTGCCAGCGCTTGCGGGATCGCGGCCATCCTGGGCCGGCTCGACCGCTGGCCGCGGCGCGCCTGGCCCGATGCTTGGCTGCGGCACTGAGGGCCTGGCTGCGGCACTGAGGGAGGGGATGGAATGCGCGAGATCGTGATGGACACCGAGACCACCGGGCTCGATCCGGGGGCCGGCCACCGGATCGTCGAGATCGGGGCGATCGAGCTGGTCCATCACGTGCCGACCGGCCGTCACTACCACCAGTACATCAACCCCGAGCGCACCATGCCGGACGATGCGTTCCGCGTGCACGGCCTCGGATCCGACTTCTTGAAGGACTTTCCGGTCTTCGCCGCCGTGGTCGACGACTTCTTGGCGTTCATCGCCGACAGCCCGCTGGTCATCCACAATGCGAGCTTCGATCTGAATTTTCTCAATGCCGAGCTGAAGCAGGCCCGCCGGCCGCTGTTGCCCAATGCCCGCGCCATCGACACCCTGCCCATGGCGCAGCGCAAGTTCCCGGGCGCACCGGCCAATCTCGACGCGCTCTGCCGCCGCTTCAATGTCGACGGCTCGGCCAGGAAGCTGCACGGGGCGCTGCTCGACAGCGAGCTGCTGGCCGAGGTCTACCTCCATCTCAAGGGCGGCCGGCAGGTCGATCTCGGTCTCGCGGTCCAGACGGCCAGCCGCGGCGGTCCGGCACCGGTCGCGGCCGTGCCCCGGCCACACCGCCGGTTCACCGTGCCGCCGGCCGAGCTCGAGGCGCACCAAGCCTTCATCGCCGGGCTGAAGGACCCCGTCTGGCACCGCTGAGCGCTACGGCCCGCCCCCCTGCCCTGCGACCGGGAAGCGCTTTGCGCCCGGCCGGGCGGTCGACTAGAACGATGCGACGCAGCAAAAGACGGGTGGAGGAAACGGCGATGGCCAAGATCAAGGTTGCAAACCCGATCGTCGAGATCGACGGCGACGAGATGACCCGGATCATCTGGCAGATGATCAAGGACAAGCTGATCCTGCCCTATCTCGACGTCGAGCTGCTCTACTACGATCTCGGGATCGAGCACCGCGATGCGACCGATGACCAGGTGACCATCGACGCCGCCGAGGCGATCAAGAAGCACAGTGTCGGGGTCAAGTGCGCCACCATCACCCCGGACGAGCAGCGGGTCGAGGAATTCGGCCTGAAGAAGATGTGGCGCTCGCCCAACGGCACCATCCGCAACATCCTGGGCGGCACGGTGTTCCGCGAGCCGATCATCTGCCAGAACGTGCCGCGGTTGGTGCCCGGCTGGACCGAGCCGATCGTCATCGGCCGTCACGCCTTCGGCGACCAGTACCGCGCCACCGATTTCCTGGTGCCCGGCAAGGGCCGGCTCACCATGCGCTTCGAGCCCGAGGACGGCGGCGAGGCCCAGGAATACGAGATTTTCCAGTTCCCGGGCGCCGGTGTCGCCATGGGCATGTACAATCTCGACGAGAGCATCCGCGATTT
>SLRI01000255.1 GCA_007131045.1 Rhodospirillales bacterium | reverse complement strand
CGATGGTGAAGCGCCCCTTCGACATCGACGAGCGGCTCGACGCGCTCACCGCCGGCAGCGCACCGGTGCAGTTCACCATGCGGATCGACGCCGAGGGTGGCTGGCACTACCAGGAGTCGATCATCCCGCGGCCGGCCCTGGTCAGGCTGTTCGCGACGGCGCTGCACCGCGCCGCCGACGGCAGCTACTGGCTGGTCACCCCGTTCGAGGCGGGCCGCATCGAGGTCGAGGACGTCCCCTTCACCATCGTCGAGCTCGACGTGGTCGATCCGGGCCCGGCGCAGACCGTCCGCCTGCGCACCAATCTCGACGACTGGATCAGCCTCGACGCCGACCACCCGCTCGCCATGCGGCCACCACCGAGCGGCGGTTCGCCTGCACCCTACGTCACGGTCCGCCCGGCCACCGGCAGCCGGCCGGCGATCGAGGCGCGCCTCTTGCGCCCGGTCTTCTACCACCTGGTCGAGGCGGCCGAGCCGGCAGCCGACGGGGAGGAGCTCGAGCTTCGCAGCGCCGGCACGGTCTTCAGCCTCGGCCGGCTGGAGCCGTCGTGACCGCCGAAGTCGAGCTCGAGCCCGAGACGATCCGCGAGCGGCTGCGCGACGGCCTCGCCGCAGAGCCCGCCTGGCATATCGGCGGCGACGAGGCGCGCCCGACCGCACCGGGCGGCCGACTGACCCCGGCTGCGGTGCTGGTGGCCCTGCTCGATCGCGCCGACGGCCTCTTCTTGGTGCTCACCCAGCGCGCCGCTCACCTCAACGCCCATGCCGGCCAGATCAGCCTGCCCGGCGGGCGGATGGAGGCGGACGACGTGAGCGCGGTGGCGACGGCCCTGCGCGAGAGCGAGGAGGAGATCGGCTTGGTGCCCGCCGATGTCGAGGTGCTCGGCAGCCTGCGCGCCTACGAGACCATCACCGGCTTTCGCATCTACCCGGTGATCGGCTGGGTCGCGGCACCGCCCGCAGCCTGGCGCCCGGACCCGGCCGAGGTCGCCGACGTCTTCGAGGTGCCGCTCGCCTTCGTCCTCGACCCTGCCAATCACCAGCGCGATTCCTACCTGAGAAACGGCGAGCGCCGACATTTCTTTGTCCTTCCCTACCAGAACCGCTACATCTGGGGGGCAACGGCCGGCATCCTCGTCAACTTCGCGCGCACGCTCGCGGGCTGACCCCGCCGGGCGTGCCGGCTCCCGGAACCGTTGGATCTGCTTTTGAAATGCTGCGTATCTTGCTCTTTTACCTCATCCCCTTCCTGCTCCCCTTCGTCGGCTACTTCACCTATCGCTACCTGGTGACCGACGGGCGGGCGCTGTTGGAGAACACCCCCTGGTTCCTCCTCAGCGTCTCCGGCCTGGGCTTGGTTGTCGCCAGCCTCTTGACCCTGGCTTTCGTCGGCGGCTGGGACGCCGGCGGCGAGTACGCGCCGCCACGGCTCGAGGACGGACGGATCGTGCCGGGCGAGGTGCGCCGGCCCGGCGACGTCAGCGGCGAGCTGCATCCGCTGCCCGAGGCCGGCCCGACGCCGCTGCCGGCCGATGTCCACTGAAGAACCGCCGCCGGCCGGGGCTGACGAACGCCCGCTGGCCGGGGCGCGCTGGCTGCTGGCCGAGCCCACCCGCCGGGTGCTCGATGCGCTGGCCGCCGGTGGCGCACCGGTGCGCTTCGTCGGCGGCTGCGTGCGCGATACGCTGATCGACCCCGACCTGGACACGGTCGACCTCGACCTCGCCAGCCCGCTGCCGCCCGAACGCAACGTCGAGCTGCTCGAGGCCGCCGGCATCCGCACCGTGCCCACCGGCATCGCGCACGGCACCATCACCGCCATCGCCCGAGGCCGCGACTACGAGATCACCACGCTGCGCGAGGACCTGGCCACCGACGGGCGCCGGGCCACGGTCGCCTATACCGCCTGCTTCCTGGCCGATGCCGCCCGCCGCGACTTCACCATCAACGCCATGAGCTGCGATGCCGAGGGCCGCCTCTACGATCCCTTCGCGGGCCGCCGCGACCTCGCCGCTGGGCGGATCCGCTTCGTCGGCGAGCCGACCGCCCGGATCCGCGAGGACTATCTGCGCATCCTCCGCTTCTTCCGCTTCTTCGCCCGGCTCGGCCGCGAGCGGCCGCCCGAGGCGACGCTCGACGCGCTGGCCGCCGAGCGTGACGGTCTGCTGCGGCTGTCGGGCGAGCGGCTGCGCGCCGAGCTCTTGAAGCTCTTGGCCGGCGAGCGGGCCCTGCCGAGCCTCGAGCTGATGGCGGCGACCGGCGTCTGGCAGACGATCTTCGGCGCAGCACCCACGCTCGAGCGCTTCGCCCGGCTGCGCCGTCTGGCACCCACGGCCGACCCGATCCTGAAGCTCGCGGCCCTCATCCGCGGCACCATCGAGCCGATGCCGATCGCTGAAAGGCTCCGCCTCGCCAACCGCGAACGCGACCGGCTGGTCGAGCTGACCACGACGACCTTGCCGCCGCTCGATCAGGCACCGGCCGAGCTGCGCTGCCGCGCCTATCGCCTGGGCAAGCAGAAGCTGGCCGACCGGCTGCGGCTGGCGGCGGCCGAGAGCGACACGGCACCAGCCGAACTCGCCGCCGCATTGGCCACGCTCGACGCCTTCGATCTTCCCCGCCTGCCGGTCGGCGGCCGTGATTTGATGGAGCTGGGCATCCCGCCCGGGCCCGATCTCGGCACCACGCTTCGCCGGCTGGAGGAGGCCTGGATCGCCAGCGACTTCACCGCCGACCGCAAGGCGCTCCTGGCCATGCTCCGTCCGCTCGCCACCACCCCGGGAAATGCGCCTTGAAGCAGAAGATCGCGGTGATCGGGGCCGGGGTGGCCGGCGCCATGGCGGCGCGCGGGCTGGCCGAGGCCGGCGCCCGGGTCACCGTCTTCGACAAGGGCCGCTCGGTCGGCGGCAGGCTGGCCCAGCGCCGCCACGACGGCGCCATTTTCGACCACGGTGCCCAGTTCATCCGGCCGCGGGACCCGGTGCTCACCCGGATCCTGGAGGCCGGCATCGCCGCCGGCGTCGTCGCCCGCTGGCGGGCGGCGGAGACCGACGGCCGGCCGGTCTATGTCGGCAAGCCCGCCATGGCCACGCCGCTGAAGCTGCTGCTCGCCGAGGTGCCGGTCGAGACCAACTGCCGGATCGTCCGACTGGCCCGCGATACCGCCGGCTGGTGGCTGGAGGACGAAGGCGACATCCACCACGGCGCCTTCGATGCGGTGGTGATCGCGATCCCCCCGGGCCAGGCCGGCGCACTGCTCGCCACGATCGGCGACAGCGCACCGGCCGAGCTGGTCGCGGCCACCGAACGGGCCCGCCTGGCACCCTGCTGGGCGCTACTGCTGGCGTTCGACCCGCCGCTCTACCTCGCCGGCTTCGATGCGAAGAGGCTCGACGGTGGTCCCATCGCCTGGATCGCGCGTAACACCAGCAAGCCCGGCCGCGCCGGCCGCGACAGCTGGACGGTGCACGCCTCGCCCGAGTGGTCGACGACGCATCTGGAGGAGCCGGCCGAGACGGTAGCATCGCTGTTGCTCGAGGCCTTTTTCGCCGCGACCGGCGCCCGGCCGGTGCAGCCCCGCCACAGCGAGGCGCATCGCTGGCGCTACGCGCTGGTGACCGAGCCGGTGGGCGAGGCTGCGCTGTTCGATGCCAAGAGTGGCCTCGGGCTCTGCGGCGACTGGTGCCTGGACGGCAAGATCGAGGCCGCCTTTATCTCCGGCCGGGCGCTGGTCAAGCTGATGCGCGACCAATAACGGGAGCTTCGATGACGAGCGAAACGCTGGATCGACCGGTCTGCTACTACAACGGCGCCTGCCCGGTCTGCCGGTTCGAAATCGAGCACTACAAGAACGGGCCGGACGGCACGGCGGTGCGCTGGCACGACCTGGGCAGCGATCCCGAAGCGCTGGCTGCGTTCGGCATCGACCGGGCAGAGGCCAGGCGCCGGCTGCACGTGCTCGACGAAGCCGGGCGGCTGCACGAGGGCGTGGATGCCTTCATCCTGATCTGGCAGCGGATGCCGCGCTATCAGTGGTTGGGGCGCTTCGTCGCCCGGCGCCCGGTGCGGCCGGTCGCCGCTGCCCTTTACGACCGGGTTCTCGCACCCCTTCTATTCTATTGGAACAAATGGCGTGGGCGTATTTGAGGACGCATCCAACGCGCCGCAGTCGCCTTGCTTTTGTCGCGGAGCGCTAGTAGATAGCGGCTATCTCTCACGCGGATCGTCCCGCGCGCAGTGGCGCGCACCGGTGTCCGGCATCTGCCGGATTTTGGATCCGCGGTGGCACAACCGGACCAGGAACCAGAAAACCCATGGCTTTTCCCTCCTTCACCATGCGCCAGCTCCTCGAGGCGGGCGTCCATTTCGGCCACCAGACTCGGCGCTGGAACCCCGCGATGGAGCCCTACATCTTCGGGGTCAGGAACGGCGTCCACATCCTCGACCTGACGCAGACCGTGCCCTTGATGCATCGCGGCCTGCAGGCGATCCGCGACGTCGTCGCCGGCGGCGGCCGGGTGCTGTTCGTCGGCACCAAGCGGCAGGCCCAGGAGCCCGTGGCCCGGGCCGCCCAGCGCTGCGGCCAGTACTACGTCAACCACCGCTGGCTCGGCGGCATGCTGACCAACTGGCGGACCATCTCGAATTCGATCCGCCGGCTGCGCGACCTCGAGACCCGGCTCTCCGAGCAGCAGAGCGGGCTGACCAAGAAGGAGCTCCTGCAGCTCAGCCGCGAGCGCGACAAGCTCGAGCAGGCGCTGGGCGGCATCAAGGAGATGGGCGGCCTGCCCGACATCCTGGTGGTCATCGACACCAACAAGGAATCGATCGCCGTCACCGAGGCCAAGAAGCTCGGCCTGCCGGTGGTCGCCATCCTCGACAGCAACTCCAATCCGGCCGACATCCGCTACCCGGTGCCGGGCAACGACGACGCCAGCCGGGCGATCAACCTCTACTGTGACCTGATGGTCCAGGCGGTGCTCGACGGGCTGCAGGCCGAGATGAGTGCCAGCGGGATGGACATGGGCGAGGTCGAGCCGCTCGAGCCCGAGGCGATCGAGCCGCTCGAGCCCGAGGGCACCGCTGCGGCCGAGGCCGCCCCCGAGACGGTCGAGACGCCTGTCCCCGAGACGGCGACCGAGACGCCTGCCCCCGAGGCGCCCGCAGATGTGGAAGAGCCGGCCCGCTCCGCCGCCGGCTGAACGCCGCGGCGTGCCGACGTCGAAGAAATTTACCGAGAACGGAAGAGATAATGGCTGATATCAGCGCTGCGATGGTGAAGGAGCTGCGCGAGCGGACCGGCGCCGGGATGATGGACTGCAAGAAGGCGCTGGCCGAGACCTCGGGCGACCTCGAGGCCGCGGTCGACGCGTTGCGCAAGAAGGGCCTGGCCGCCGCCGCCAAGAAGGCCGGGCGGACCACCGCCGACGGGCTGATCGGGATGGCGCTCGAGGGCAGCAAGGGCGCGCTCGTCGAGGTCAACTCCGAGACCGACTTCGTCGCCCGCAACGAGGCCTTCCAGACCCTGGTCGGCCAGATCACCGCGCTCTCCGTCGCCGCCGGCGGTGACGTCGAGGCGCTGCGCGGCGCTACCGTGCCCGAAACCGGCAAGTCGGTCGCCGATTCGATCAGCGACGCGATCGGCAAGATCGGCGAGAACATCAACCTCCGGCGGACCGCCATGGTCGCGGTGGGCAGCGGTGTCGTCGCCGGCTACGTACACCAGCAATCCGCCCCCGGCCTCGGCCGGATGGGGGTGCTGGTCGGGCTGCAGTCGACCGGTGACGCGGGCGCGCTCGAGGCGTTCGGCAAGCAGCTCGCCATGCACATCGCCGCCGCCAACCCGCAATCGGTGACCGTGGCCGACCTCGATCCGGCCCTGGTCGAGCGCGAGCGCAACATCTTCGCCGAGCAGGCGCGCGCGTCGGGCAAGCCCGAGAACATCATCGAGAAGATGGTCGAAGGCCGGCTCCGGAAGTTCTACGAGGAGAGTGTCCTCATGGAGCAGACCTGGGTCATGGACACCGACAAGAAGGTGAAGGACGCGCTGGCCGATGCCGCCGAGGTCGCCGACGCAGAGATCACCATCGGCGGGTTCGTGCGGATGGCGCTCGGCGAGGGGATCGTCAAGGAAGCGGACGACCTCGCAGCAGAGGTTGCAAAG
Source organism: Rhodospirillales bacterium (assembly GCA_007131045.1). Lineage (GTDB taxonomy): Bacteria > Pseudomonadota > Alphaproteobacteria > Geminicoccales > Geminicoccaceae > SLRI01. Next base: position 2,366 of record SLRI01000255.1, on the reverse strand, counting down.
CTGACCACCTAACACTACCTGGGATTGATATCTGGTGACAGACGAGGCGGGAACGGGCGAGGTCGAGCGGTCTTCTCGTGCCGGGCGGCCGGACCCGGCCGGCCGGCACTGGCCCTGGATCGACGGTGGGACGGGAGTGGTCGGCCGATGAGCGACGAGCGGCGAACCGAACCACGCTACCGGCGCGTGCTCTTGAAGATGTCCGGCGAGGCGCTGCTCGGCGACCAGAGCTTCGGCCACGACAGCAAGGTGCTGCGGCAACTGGCCGAGGAGGTGAAGTCGGCGCATGCGCTCGGCGTCGAGATCTGCCTCGTGATCGGCGGCGGCAACATCATCCGCGGTGCCGCTCTGGCCAGCGCCGGGGTCGAGCGGGCGAGCGCCGACTACATGGGCATGCTGGGCACCGTCATCAACGCGCTCGCGGTGCAGAGCGTGATCGAGCAGGCAGGCTTGCCGACCCGGGTGATGTCGGCGATCCCGATGGCCTCGGTCTGCGAGCCCTATATCCGAAGGCGCGCCATCCGCCACCTCGAGAAGGGCAGGGTGGTGATCTTCGCCGCCGGCACCGGCAACCCGTTCTTCACCACCGATACCGCAGCAGCGCTGCGCGCGACCGAGATGAACTGCGATGCGATCTTCAAGGCGACCCAGGTCGACGGCGTCTACGATGCCGACCCCAAGCACGACGCGAACGCCACCCGGTTCGAGCAGCTGAGCTATCTCGAGGTGCTCGCCAAGGACCTACGCGTCATGGACGCCACGGCGATTTCGCTTGCCCGCGAGAGCAACATCCCGATCCTGGTCTTCTCGGTGCAAGCGGCGGGGGCGCTGGCCCGCGTCCTGCACGGCGAGGGAACCTTCACGATCATCACGGGTGAGGCTGCAGTGTCATGAGTGACGACGAACCGGATATCGACGACCTCGAACGCCGCATGGACGGCGCGATCGACGCCCTGCGCAAGGAATTCTCCGGGCTCAGGACCGGCCGGGCCTCGGCCTCGCTGCTCGAGCCCATCATGGTCGACGCCTACGGCGCCACCGTGCCGATCAACCAGCTCGGCAACATCAACGTGCCCGAGCCCCGGATGATCTCGGTCCAGGTCTGGGACAAGGCCAACGTCAAGGCGGTCGAGAAGGCGATCCGCAATTCGGCCCTCGGCCTCAATCCCGCGGTCGACGGCACGCTCTTGCGCATCCCGCTGCCCGAACTCAGCGAGGAGCGGCGCCAGGAACTGGTCAAGGTGGCGCATCGTTACGCCGAGCAGGCCCGTGTGGCGATCCGCAACGTCCGCCGCGATGGCATGGACCAGCTCAAGAAGCTGGAGAAGGACGGCCACATCAGCCAGGACGAGCACAAGGTCTGGGCCGACGAGATCCAGGCCATGACCGACAAGCATACCGAGACGGTTGCCGAGCTTCTGCAAGCCAAAGAGAAAGACATCGTCACCGTCTAGACTCCGATCTCGACGTCGACCCCAAGAGCCGGATTGCGCGTGTCAGTAACAGCACTCAAGCAAGCTTCGCCTGTCGCCGCGACACCGCAATCGCCGGTGCACGTCGCCATCATCATGGACGGCAACCGGCGCTGGGCGCGGGCCCGCGGCCGGCCGCCGGTCTTCGGCCACCAGCGCGGCGCCGATGCGGTGCGCCGCGCGGTCGAGGCCTGCGGCAATCTCGGCGTGCGCTACCTCACCCTCTTCGCCTTCTCCAGCGAGAACTGGCAGCGGCCCGAGGTCGAGGTCAACGAGCTGATGGGCCTGCTGCGCTTCTATCTCCGCAAGGAGATCGAGAGCCTGCACAAGAACGAGATCAAGCTCAGGGTGATCGGCGATCGCTCGAGGCTCGACCGCGACATCCTCCAGCTGATCGACAACGCCGAGCGGCTGACCTCGGTGCACCGCAATCTCGAGCTGATCATCGCGCTGAACTACGGTGCCCGGGACGAGATCGTGCGGGCGACGCGGCGGATCGCCGAGGCGGTGCTCGCCGGCGAGATGTCGCTCGACGCCATCGATCACGGCCGCTTCGCCGCCGCCTTGGATACCACGGGCGTGCCCGACCCCGACCTCTTGATCCGCACCTCGGGCGAGCAGCGGGTGAGCAACTTCCTGCTCTGGCAGCTCGCCTACACCGAATTCGTCTTTCTCGACATCCACTGGCCCGACTTCTCCGAGGAGCACCTGCGCCAAGCGGTCGACGAGTACGGCCGGCGCGAGCGGCGTTATGGCGCCTCGGTCGGCTGAGAGCCCGGGCTCCAGACTGCCGGCCGACCTCGGTATCCGGGCGGTAGCCGGCGTCGCCATGGCCGGGCTCGCTGCCGTGGTCATCGTGCTCGGCGGCTGGTACTTCGCCCTGGTGATGATGCT
>SLRI01000244.1 GCA_007131045.1 Rhodospirillales bacterium | reverse complement strand
CGTCGCGCGGCAGGCGCGCGGCCTGGACGGTGGCGCGAGCCGGTGGGTTTTCGGGGAAGAAATTGGCGTAGACCGCGTTCATGGCACCGAATTCGTCGAGGTCGGCCATGAAGACGGTGGTCGAGACCACATCGGCCAAGGACATGCCGGCGGCTTCGAGCACCGCGCTCAGGTTCTCGAGGACCAGCGTGGTCTCCTCCTCGATGGTGCCGGGCGTCAGCTCGCCGGTCGCCGGATCGATGGCGATCTGCCCGGCGAGGTAGAGGGTGTCGCCGGCCATGATGGCCTGGCTGTAGGGGCCGATGGCGGCGGGCGCGTTCTCGGTGCTGATCACCTCGTTGGCGGCGGCCGGGATGGCAAGGGCGGCGGCGAGGCCGACGGCGGCGAGGGTGGCGGCAATGGACCGGAGCATGATTTCCTCCCTGGGTGGCTTTCCTTTCTGGAGCATGCCGCATCCAGCGGCGCTTGGGAACCATGTCCGGCGCGGCCGCCTTTCATCGCTGACCCGCTCGGGGACGCGACCAACGAGAGCGAGGAGCCGGTGCATGGATCTGTCGTCGATGTTCTTTCAGGGGTGGGAGGGGATCGTCCGCACGCTGATCGTGGGCGTGCTCGCCTATGTCGGGCTCGTGGCGTTCCTCAGGGTCTCGGGCAAGCGCACGCTGGCCAAGCTCAATGCCTTCGACCTCGTGGTCACCGTGGCCCTGGGCTCCACCCTGGCCGCGATCCTGCTGCAGGAGGACATAGCGCTCGCCGAGGGTGCCACGGCGCTCGCCCTCTTGATCTTCATGCAGTACCTCGTCGCCTTCGTCTCGGTGCGCTGGCCCGGCTTCGCTCGCGTCGTCCGCTCGGAGGCGACGCTTCTGGTGCGCGACGGCGATCTCTGCCACGCCGCATTGCGGCGCGAGCGGTTGACGGAGGAGGAGATCCTCAGTGCCATCCGCAGCCAGGGCGGGCACGCGATCGACGACGCCGAGACGGTCATTCTCGAGAGTGACGGCACGGTCAGCGTCGCCCTGAAGCCGAGCTGAGCCGCCGCACACTCGGTTCCACCCCCTCAGCTTTCACCATTGTAGTAGGTTTGCGTGCCGGTGGCGGAGATGGCGTCGCACAGGCGGCCGAGGGCCAGGATGTAGGCGGCGTTGCGGAGGTTGGTGTCGTAGGTTTCGGCCTTGGCCAGGACGGCTTCGGTCGATGCCTGCATGCGCTGGCTCAGACGCCGTTCGATCTCGTCGGCGGGCCAGTAGTCGCCGGTCTTGTTCTGCACCCATTCGAGGTAGGAGACGGCGACGCCGCCGGCATTGGCGAGGATGTCGGGGACGGCTTCGATACCGCGCTCGACGAGGATGGAATCGGCGTCGGCTGTCACTGGGCCATTGGCGATCTCGAGGATGGTCCGGCACTGCAGCTCGCAGGCGACCGCAGCGTCGATGACCCCGTCGAGGGCAGCGGGGACCAGAAGGTCGCATTTCGTGGTCAAGAGATCGTCGGGATCGAGGTCGCCCGTGAAGCTGCCGACCGTGCCGGTCTCGTCCTTGTGCCGGCCGAGCGCTGCGAGATCGAGCCCGGCTGGATCGTGCGCGGCGCCACTGCTGTCGGAGACGGCGATCACCTTCAGCCCGGCCGCAGCCGCCCGTTCGGCGAACACCCTGGCCGCATTGCCGTAGCCCTGGATCGCCACCGTCGCACCGTCGCCGAGGCCGAGCCGCTCGCGCAGCGCTTCGAGGCAAATGAAGGCGCCGTCGCCGGTCGCCGTGTCGCGGCCGAGCGAGCCGCCGAGCTGCAGCGGCTTGCCGGTGATCGCCGCCGGCATCGGCCGCCGCTTGAGGGTCGCGATCTCCTCGGTCATCCAGGCGATGACGATGCCGCCGGTGTACATGTCCGGCGCCGGGATATCGCGGTGCTCGTCGATCATCTCGGCGAACGCACGGACATAGGCTCTGGAGACGCGCTCGAGCTCGGTCGGGCTCAGCGCCTTGGTGTCGACCGCGACCCCGCCCTTGGCCCCGCCGTAGGGCAGGTCGACCACCGCGGTCTTCATGGTCATCCAGAAGGCCAGGGCCATCATCTCGTCGATGTTGACCGAGGGGTGGAAGCGGATGCCGCCCTTGGTCGGCCCCCGGACCTCGCTGTGGCGGCAGCGGAAGGCCTTGAGCGGCCGGATCGAGCCATCGTCCATGCGGACCGGCAGGCTGACGGCCAGGGTCTCCTTGGGCCAGCGCAGCACCTCCATGACGTCCGGGTGGACGCCGACGATGGCGGCTGCGCGCTCGAGCCGCTCCTTGATGGCGTTGAACATGGTGACCTGCAGCTGTTGTCCCTGGTCTCGTGAGATCGGGCTGCGGCCGGCGATGGCAAGCTCTGCTGCGTCAGACGAAGTCGCGCAGGATGCGCTCGTCCCAGCTCTGCGCATAGACCCGCTTGTCGCCCTCGAAGGCGTCGAGGTCGGCCTGGATATGAAAAGCCTCGGCGTCCGAGGTCAGCACCGTGCGGGTGGTCGTGCGCACCTGCCAGTCGCCGCGGCCGAGGGCCCGTTCGGCCCGTACCTCGCCGCGCAGCGAGGTGAAATCGTCGGCGCACGACGAATAGGTCTCCACCGTCTTCGAGGTGACGGTGAGGTCGATGTCGTCCAGCCGCCAGCTGCCGCGATCGTCGGTGACCTCGAGGGTCGAGACGTCGGAGGCCAGATCGCGGATCACCCGCCAGTTGTGGTGCGGCGGCGCGAGCAGGGTGCGGGCGAGTGCCCGGGCGGCCTCGGGTGGCCCGAACGCCGGCAGCACTTCGTCCGCCGGCGATGGCGGGCGGACCGGCAGGGTGAAGCTGCTGCCGGCCGTAGCGATATGCAACAGCACCGGTTCGGGCGGCGGCCAGGCGAGCGGCCAGTACGAGGTGGAGAGCGAGAGCCGGAGGCGATGGCCTTTCGGGAAGACCTGGGCGATGTCGTTGAGGCCGAGCGTCACCCGGTAGAACCGGCCGGGCTCGAGCGCGCTCGGGAAGCGGCTCGATTGGCGATGCGTCAGGTTCAAGAGACCGTAGGTGACCCGGGTCGCCTTGTCGTCCGGTGCGACGTCCGAAAGCCGGGCGGCGAGCATCGCGATCGGCCGGTCGCTGGCGAGCTCGACCTCGAGCACCGGTGCCCCCAGGATCTCAAGCGTCTCGGGCAGCGGGTCGCTCTCGAAGACCAGGGCCCCGCCGTCCTCCTCGCGCTGGTCGTGGGCGAGATCGGGGCCGGCAGCATAGGAGCACCATTTGCCGGCGAACAGGCCGACGGTGAGCGGCGAGCGGATGTGCAGGGTCGTCTCGGGGCTCGACTCCCCTGCCTGCAGCAGCCGGCCGGGGGCGAGGCCCAACCGGCGCTCCTCGATCCGCGCCGACGGCCAAGCGGTCTCGGCCACCCAGCGGCCCGGCCGCTCGGTATAGCTCGTGGTCGGCGGGCAGCTCTCCTGCATCCAGACCCGGAGCATCGGCTCGTCCATGATCCCGGTCGGCGTATCCTTCAGCCAGTGGTCCCACCAGCGGCGGCATTCCTGGAGGAAGCCGATGGCAGGCCCGGGCTCGCCCAGATGCGGGTATTTGTGCGCCCAGGGGCCGATCAGCCCCTTTCTCGGCACCTCGAGATTGGCGAGCAGGCGGAAGACCGCGTTGGAATAGCCGTCGGCCCAGCCGCTGACCGCAAAGATCGGACACTGGACGGCGCTGAAGTCCTCGCAGATCGAGCCCTGCCGCCAATAGGCGTCGCGCCGCTGGTGGCGCAGCCACTTGTCGAGCCAGAGCCCGCTGCCCTCGAGCCGCTGGTGCCACATCTCGCGCCAGCGCTCGCCGACCAGGACCGGGTCCGGCGGCAGTGAGTTGTAGGCGAACATCACCGAGGCCCAGGAGAGGCTGTCGCCCAGAAGGCAGCCGCCCATGTGGTGGATGTCGTCGGCGTAGCGGTCGTCGGTCGAGCAGACGCTGATCACGGCCCCGAGCCTGGGCGGCCGCCGGGCTGCGATCTGCAGGCCGTTGAAGCCGCCCCAGGAGATCCCGATCATCCCCAGCCTGCCGTCGCACCAGGGCTGGGCGGCGAGCCAAGCGAGAACCGCACAGCCGTCTTCCTGTTCCTGCGGCAGGTACTCGTCGGTGAGCACGCCGTCGCTGTCGCCGCTGCCGCGCAGATCGACCCTGACACAGGCATAGCCGTGGCCGGCGATATAGGGGTGCATCTGCGAATCGCGCACCGCCGTCAGGTCACGCTTGCGGTAGGGGATGTATTCGAGGATCGCCGGCACCGGGTCGTGCTCAGCCCCTTCGGGCAGCCAGATGCGGGCGGCGAGCCTGACCCCGTCGGGCATCTCGATCCAGGTGTTCTCGATCTCCCGGACGGCATGCGGGAAGTTTTCGACGGTCCGCATCGCGCTCAGGCCGCTCGCGGCTGGAGGGGTTCGTGGCGGAAATCGAGCATCTCCAGGCAGGTCCGGTAGTTGCCTCTCAGCGCCGACTGGTTATCGGCGCCCATGAAGATCTCGGCGATCTCGAAGCTGTAGCTGTCCTGCATCCGCAGATGCGCCAGCCGCTCCCCTTCCTCGACCATCAGCCGCACCCGTGTTTTCGGAAAGCGCTCCTCGACCCTGGCGATGTCGTCGGCCGTCGGCAGGCGGGTGACGATCCCGTCCTCGAACAGCCGAACCATGAACTTCGCCGCCACCTTGTAGTCGCCTTTGCGCTGCGGGAAATCGGGGCGGCGGCCGAGGGCGACGTCGATCATCACCTGATGGTGCGAGCGGCCGTCGACCATCTCGAACAGCGGGCAGTGCGATTTGGAGATGCGGGCATTGGCCTCGAGCAGCCAGATCGCGTCCTGCTGCTCGTCCCAGTAGAATTCCATGTTGAAGGGCGAGCGGTCGTAGCCGATGTGGTGGAGAAAGCGTTCGGCCGCCTCGATCATCCGCTGCTGCACCCACTGCGGCAGGCCCGAGGGGTACTGGTAGCGCGAGAAGGAGGACCGGTGTGCGCCTTCGCGCCGCGAATCGACGACCCCGTAGACCACGACCTCGCCGTCCAGCACGTAGCCCTCGAGCGTGCATTGCCGGCCGGCCGAGATCATCGCTTCGGCGATGCAGTGACTGCCGTCGATCGGGGCGATCTCGGGCGGCAGGTCGGCGAAACTCAAGATATGGTCGAAGGGCTCGGCCAGGACATGAATGCCGGCCCGGATCGCCTCGATCGCCCGCTCGAGTTGCCGGCCGTTCCTTATCTTGAAGCCCAGATAGGACGAATGCGCCTTGACCGGCTTCAGCCAGTAGGGAAAGGCGAGATCGATCGGCGCTGCCGGGTCCTCGGCGAAGGGATCGACGGCGCAGAAGCCGGGCACCAGTTCGCCCACACTCGCCGCCTGCTCGACCCGGCTCCAGTATTTGTGCTCGCACTTCAAGACCGCTTCGAGCGAAGGCCCTGGCAGGTCGAACCATTGGCGCATGATCGGCATGATGGTGCTCGACGGAAAGTCCCAGAAGGTGACGATCGCGTCGATCGGCCGGGAATGGGCGCGCAATCGGGCCTCGGCTGCCTCGAGCAGCGCCGGCAGATCGTAACGTTTGGGGCGGACGATCTCGTCATAGCCGAGCACCGGGACGAAGTCGTACTGCTCGACATCCGGCAGGTCGGCCATCATCCGCCGATTGAAGTCGTCGAGGCCGACGACGACGATGGTCTTGCTGTTGGTCACCCGTTCGAGCCTTTCCACGCGTGCAGTTCAGAGCATAACCGTGCGGAGCCGAGGTGACATTGACGTGCATCAACCCCCATGCTGGCCGAGATGCTTTCAGCTGGCGGCGGCAGCCGGTTGTTGCACCTGCGTCGCGTTCACCCGCCCCAGCGTGGCTCGCGTCTCGGCATCGTCGTCGAGGCTTCCACGGGGCCGACCCTGATAGGCTCGCCGGCGTCGAGAAAAGTCGTGCCCAGGCGTTCGGCCGAGCGGCGGATTGCGGTGTCGGCAATCGATGGAACCTTTAGCCCAGTGGTGAGGTTCATTGCATAGCCGGGCGGCGAGTGGCTGTCCGCACAATTGGTGATGAGGAGCTGTCGATGAACTGGGATCGTGTCGAAGGCAACTGGAAGCAATTCAAGGGCCGCGCCAAGCAGCATTGGGGTAAGCTCACCGACGACGATCTCGATGTCGCGGCCGGCAAGCGCGACGAGCTCGTCGGCAAGGTGCAGGAGCGTTACGGCATCACCAAGGACGAGGCCAAGCGCCAGGTCGACGAGTGGCAGAAGACGATCGACTGACTTTTCCGACTGCAGCGAGGCTGGGCCTGCCCGCAGCGTCTTTGCCTCGAAGGGGCGGGAACCGAAAGGTTCACGCCCCTTTCGATTCGGGGGCGGAGGCGGATCGCCTACGGTCGCGGCGACGTGGAGGCGAGTTTTCGCACCGCGCTGGCGATGACTTGGCCGAGGGTCGAGTGGGTCGCCGCGTCGTAGTGCAGCCCGTCGACCGGGCTCACCACGATGTGCTCGCCGGCATCGAGAAAGGCCGTGCCCAGCCGCTCGGCCGAGCGACCAATGGCGCCGCCGAGGCCCTTCGACTTCGCCGCTCCGCCCACGAACTTCTCCGCCAGCCAGTCGACCTCCTGAATGGGTGGCGGGGCGACCAGCAGGATTTGCGGCTGGGTGCGGCCCGGTGCCGTGCAGTGAACGCGGAGCGCCCCGACCAGGCGCTCGAGCGCGGCCGCGATGTCGGCGGCGGTGACTGAAAAGCGGGTCTTGAGGTCGTTGGTGCCGAGCATCAGGACGACGATGTCGAGCGGCGAATGCGAGCCAACGAGCATCGGCAGGGCCGTGAGCCCGTTCATGTGCGCACCTTCGATCGGGTCGTCGTGGACGGTGGTGCGGCCGGGCAGGCCCTCCTCGATGACCCGAAAGTCAGAGCCGAGCTCTCGCGCCATGACGCCCGGCCAGCGCACCTCCGGGCCGTGCCGGTCGATCAGGTCCTGGGCCGGCAGCGGCATCGTGCCGTGGGTGTTGGAATCGCCGAAGCAGAGAACGGTGGTCACGACTTCTCCTCCTCTCTAGGTGCGAACGATCGCACCGGCTGTTTCGGCCGCAGCACGTGGGTGTGGTCGCTGGCGTAGAGGCGGCTCTCGGCGAAGCCCTCGGCGTCCAGCACCCTGCCGATCAGGATGAGTGCCGTGCGAGTGATGCCGGCGGCCTTCACTTGGCCCCGGATGGTCGAGAGCGTGCCTCGGATGATCTGCTGGTCGGGCCAGCTGACCCGGTAGACCACGACCACCGGCGCGTCGGGGCCGAGGATCGGCTCGAGCCTGCGGCGGACCTCGGTGAGGTTGTTGATCGCGAGGTGGATGGCGAGCGTCGCACCGGTCCGGGCGAAGGCCTCGAGCGTCTCGCCCTCGGGCATCGAGGAGGCGCGCACGGCGGTTCGGGTCAAGACCACGCTCTGGGCGATGCCGGGCAGGGTGAATTCTCGCCCCAAGGCCGCGGCCGCCGCCGCGAAGGCCGGCACGCCCGGGGTGATCGTCCAGGCGATGCCCATGGCATCCAGCCTGCGGGTCTGCTCGGCCACGGCACCGTAGAGCGAGGGGTCGCCCGAGTGCACCCGGGCGACGTCCTGGCCCCTGGCGTCGGCCTCGGCGATGTGGCCGATGATGGTGTCGAGGTCCAAGGGTGCGGTGTCGATCACCAGCGCACCATCGCCGGCTTCGGCGATCACCGCCTCGGGCACCAGCGAGCCCGCATAGAGCACGACCGGTGCCGCCCGGATCAGGTTGAGGCCGCGCACGGTAATGAGGTCCGGCGCACCGGGGCCGGCGCCGATGAAGTGAACGGTCATGCGGGCTCCGCTGGTGCTCTGACGCTGTAGCCGCGTGGGGTGTAGGTGCAAGTGGTGCCGTCGAGGCGCGCGAAGCTGCGGCTCTGGCTGGCCCCAATCAGCACGATCGAGAGCATGTCGACCTGGTCGACCTCGAGGTCGCCCAGGTTGGTGGTGACGACGGTCTCGCCGTCGCGGCCGAGATTGCGGGCGATCACCACGGGCGTTGTGGGCGGCCGGTGGTCGAGCAGGAGGCGCTTGGCGGAGGCGAGTGCGGTGCGCCGGCGCTGCGAGACAGGGTTATAGAGTGCGAGGGCGAAATCGCCGGCAGCTGCAGCGGCCAGGCGCTGCTCGATCACCGCCATGGGCGTCAGGAGGTCGGAGAGCGAGATCACCGCGAAGTCGTGGCCGAGCGGTGCGCCGCTCCGCGCCGCCGCCACCTGGAGCGCCGAGACGCCGGGCAGCACGGTGACCCTGATCCGGGCAGCTGCCTCGTCCGGGGTCTTGTCGAGGATCTCCATCACCAGCGCTGCCATGGCGTAGATGCCGGGATCGCCCGAGCAGACGAGGGCGACGTTGCGGCCGGAGGCCGCCTCGGCGATGGCGGCGATGCAACGGTCGCGCTCCTCGCCCAGGGGGTAGCGCCGTTGCTCGGCGCGGGCGGCAAGGTCGGCCACGAGATCGAGGTAGAGGCCGTAGCCGATGACGAGGTCGGCCTGCTCGAGCGCCCGGCTGGCGGCGGGCGTGCGGGTGGCGGGATCGCCAGGGCCGAAGCCGAGGACGGTGAGCCGGCCGCGCGGCCGGCCAACGGTGGCCGGATCGATCGGCTGGG
>SLRI01000036.1 GCA_007131045.1 Rhodospirillales bacterium | reverse complement strand
TCGGCGAGCCTGCGGAAGGTGAGGGTGAAGTCGGCCCGGCCCTTGTGCATGGCATCGAGGAGGCCGGCGATCAGGCTGCGGTCGGCCTCCTCCTCGGTCGCGAGGCCGATTTTCTGGCGCATGCCTTCGAGCCAGTGCCGCGAAAAGCGTCCCTCGAAGGTCTCGATGATCGCGTTGGCCTTGTCGATCGCCGCCTCGGTGTCCTCGGCCAAGAGCGGCAGCATGGCTTCGGCGAGGCGTGCCAGGTTCCACTGCGCGATGGCGGGCTGGTTGGCGAAGGCGTAGCGGCCGAAATCGTCGACCGAGCTGAACCAGGTCATCGGATCGAAGCTGTCCATGAAGGCGCAGGGGCCGAAATCGATGGTCTCAGCCACGATCGAGGTGTTGTCGGTGTTCATCACGCCGTGGATGAAGCCGACCATCAGCCAGCGGGTGACGAGTGCCGCCTGACGGTCGAGGATGGCCTCGAGCAGCGCAGGGTAGGGCTGCTCGCTCTCCTGCAGCTCGGGATAATGGCGCTCGATGACGTAGTCGGCGAGCCGCTTGATGGCGGGCTCGTCGCCGCGGGCGGCGAAGAACTGGAAGGTGCCGACGCGCACGTGGCTCTCGGCAACGCGAGTGAGGACCGCACCCGGCAGCACGTCCTCGCGGTAGACGGGCTCGCCGGTGAGCACGGCGGCGAGTGATCTCGTGGTGGGGATGCCCAAGGCGTGCATCGCTTCGCTCAGCAGGTACTCGCGCAGCACCGGCCCGAGGGCGGCCCGGCCATCGCCGCCGCGCGAGAACGGTGTGCGGCCGGAGCCCTTGAGCTGGATGTCGCGCCGCCTTCCCTTGCTGTCGACCACTTCGCCGAGGAGGTGGGCGCGGCCGTCGCCGAGCTGCGGCACGAAGCCACCGAACTGGTGGCCGGCATAGGCCATTGCCAAGGGCTCCGCACCGCCCGGCAGGCGGTTGCCGGCGAAGATCTCGGCGATTTCGTCGTCGCTCAGGCCGTCGAGCTCGAGGCCGAGCTCTTCAGCGAGCGGACGGTTGAGCGCGATCAGTCGCGGCGCCTTGACGGGGGTCGGGGCCAGGCGAAAGTGGAAGCCTTCGGGCAGCCGGGCATAGGTGTTGTCGAAGGGGAAGGTTGCTGCCGTTGCGGGCGCTTGCATGGAGGGCTCCGGGTTTTTCGGGCGTTCCCTCCTCAGGTGGGGTCGATATGGGGCGGGTCCAGGGTCAGCCCTCGGCGATCGCCCGGTCAATGATCGCGAGTGCCTTCAGCATCTGGCCTTCGCTGACGGTGAGCGGCGGGGTGAGGGTGAGGACGTTGCCCATGGTGGTCTTGAAGGAGAGGCCGGCGTCGAGCGCGCGGTAGAGCACGCGTTCGGCGAGGTCCTTGGCTGGCGCCTTGGTTTCCCGGCTCTCGACCAGCTCGATGCCGAGCAGCAGGCCGCGGCCGCGGACGTCGCCGATCGCGGGCTGGCGCTGCTTCATGGCCTCGAGCTCGGCCATGGCGATCTCGCCGATGCGGGCGGCGTTCTCGACCAGGCCTTCGTCCTCGATGATCTCGATGGTGGTGAGTGCTGCCCGGGTGGTCACCGGGTTCTTCTCATGCGTGTAGTGGCCCAAGGCCCAGTCGCCGGCGACGTCGAGGTCGCTCCTGGCGACGACGGCGGCGATCGGCAGGATGCCGCCGCCGAGCGCCTTGCCGAGGACCAGGATGTCGGGGGTGACGTTCTCGTGCTCGGAGGCGAACATCCGGCCGGTCTTGCCGAGGCCTGTCGGGATTTCGTCGAAGATCAGGAGGACGCCGTGGCGGTCGCAGGCTTCGCGAACCTGCTGCCAGAAGCCCGGTGGCGGGAGGTAGGGGATGGCGCGGGCGGGCTCGGCGATGATAGCGGCGACGTCGCCTTCGCGCTCGAGCACGTAGTCGACCATCTTGGCGCAAGCGAGCTTGCAGCGGTCGAGGTCGGGCCTGCCGTCGTCGTCGACGTCGTGGCCGTAGGGGCAGCGGTAGCAGGCAAAGGGGGCGACGTGCGTGGTGCCGGGCATCAGGGATGCTGCGGGGCCGGAGCGGAACAGCATCTCGCCGGAAAGTGCCCCCGAGCCCAGGCCGGCGCCGTGGAAGGCGTCCCAGAAGGAGAGGACCTTGAAGCGGCCGGTGGCGATCCGGGCGAGCTTGACCGCGACCTCGACTGCATCCGAGCCGCCGGTCGTGAAGAGGACCTTGGAGAGATCGCCCGGGGTGATCTGGCCGAGCTTCTCTGCCAGTGCCGTCGCCGGCTCGCAGGCGAAGCGGCGGGGTGCGAAGGGCAGGGCGTCCATCTGCGCGGTGATGGCGGCCTTGAGGCGGGGGTGGCCGTAGCCGATGTGGTGGACGTTGTTGCCGTGGAAGTCCATCAACCGCCGGCCCTGGCCGTCCTCGAGCCAGATGCCCTCGGCCTTGGCCACGGTATCGAGGCAGGGGGTGGAGACGGATTGGTGGAGGAAGGCCCGTGCGTCCGCGTCGAGCGCCGCCCTGGTCGCGTCGTCGAGGGCCCGCGCTTGCCAGCGCTGGCGCTCGGGCGTGAGGTTGCTGTCGCTCTCGGACGGCGAGACGGCTGGCATGCTCATCGACAAAACGACGCCTTTATTGCAACTGTTTCAACAGCTCCGATCCAAAAGACCGGAGGGGCACGGGGAGGCGCTGCCTCCCCGTTCTTCTACAGAATTAAGGATACCCACTCGGGAGCGAAGAGGAAACGGCCGGGCTTTCGCTTCGCGCACCGCTCCGCTAGAAAACTCGACGTCCAGAGATGGCGCGTCGATGCGCCGAAGGAGGTCGGCCCGATGGTCGAAACACTGTCGCTCGCCACCCTGGCGAAGCTGCCACCCGGCATCGGCCGGCCCGGCTACGCGCGCAGCGAACTCAGCCCCGGCATCCTCCATTTCGGCGTCGGCAACTTCCACCGCGGCCACATGGCGGTCTATCTCGACCGGCTGTTTCGGGCCGGCCGGGACCGCGACTGGGCGATCATCGGCACCGGGGTGACCGAGCACGACAGCCGGATGCGCGCGGCGCTCGAGCAGCAGGACTGGCTGACCACCGTGGTCGAGCAGTCCGAGGCCGAGACCACGGCCCGGGTCACCGGCGCCATGGTCGACTTCATTCCGGCCGGCGACACGGCCGCCATCCTCGCCAGCCTCGAGGACCCGGCGGTCCGCATCGTCTCGATGACCGTCACCGAGGGCGGCTACTTCATCGACAGCCGGACCGGCGCCTTTATGGCCGACCACCCGCAGATCCGGGCCGACATCGACGATCCCTCGAACCCGAAGACCGTCTTCGGGCTGATCGCCCTGGGCCTGCGCCGCCGCCGCGATGCCGGGACCGCCCCCTTCACCGTGCTCTCCTGCGACAACCTCCCGCACAACGGCGCGGTCACCCGGAACGCCGTGGCCGGCCTCGCCGCTTCCATCGACCCCGACCTCGGCGATTGGATTCGCGCGACCGTGGCCTTCCCCAACGGCATGGTCGATCGCGTGGTCCCGGCGACCGGCGAGCGCGAGCGCCGTCGCATCCGGGACGAGTTCGGCATCGCCGACCGGGCCCCGGTCTTCTGCGAGGACTATATCCAGTGGGTCCTCGAGGACCACTTTCCGGCCGGCCGCCCGGCGCTCGAGACCGTGGGCGTCACCTTCGCCGCCGACGTCACGCCGTTCGAGACGATGAAGCTGCGTATCCTCAACGGCGGCCACGCCCTGATCGCCTATCCGGCGGCCCTGCTCGACATCGACTTCGCCCACGACGCCATGGCGCACGACCTCGTCGCTCGCTTCCTCGAGCGGACCGAGACGACCGAGATCGTCCCGATCGTCCCGCCGGTCCCGGGCGTCGACCTCTCCGAATACCTGGCCCTGATCCAGCGCCGCTTCGCCAACCCGAGGATCGGCGACACCACCCGCCGGCTCTGCCACGACGGCTCCAACCGCCAGCCCAAGTTCATCCTTCCCTCGATCCGGGACCGCCTCGCCGCGGGCCAGAGCATCGACGGCCTCACCCTCGGCAACGCCCTTTGGTGCCGCTACTGTGCCGGCACCAGCGAGAGCGGTGCCGCGATCGCCGCCAACGATCCCGCCTGGGAGCAGCTCCAGCCCCGCGCCCTGGCCGCCCGGAGCGACCCCGCCACCTGGCTAGCACTGCACGACGTCTACGGCGACCTCGCCACCGACCCCACCTTCGCGGCCACCTTCGCCCACTGGCTGAAGGCCATCTGGCAGGACGGCACCGAGGCGACCCTGCGGCGCTACCTCGGCTGAGATGGCCGGGCCCGCCCTCGTCGTCTTCGACTGCGACGGCGTGCTGGTCGACAGCGAGCCGCTCTCGATGCGCGTGCTGCTGCAGACGATCGAGGCAAAGGGCGTCACGCTCGACCTCGCCACCGCCTATGCGCGCTTCTTGGGCCGCAGCCTCGCCAGCATCTGCCGCGACCTCGGCGAGACCGACGGCATCACCCTCGACGAGGCCGACCTCGAAGACCTCCGCCGCCGGCTCTACGCCACCTTCAGGGCCGAGCTCCGGCCCACCAGCGGCATCCACGAGGCCATCGCCGGGCTCGACCGGCCGTTCTGCGTCGCCTCCTCGAGCCAGCCCGAGCGGATCGAGCTCAGCCTGCGCACGACAGGGCTCTGGACATACTTCGAAGGCCGGGCCTTCTCCGCCACCATGGTCGCCCGCGGCAAGCCCGCCCCCGATCTCTTCGAGCACGCCGCCCGAGCCATGGGCCACGGCCCCGAGCACTGCGTCGTCGTCGAGGACAGCCCGGCGGGCCTGCTGGCCGCCGAGGCCGCCGGCATGCGCACCGTCGCCTATGTCGGCGCCAGCCACGCCAAATCCCCGACCCACCGCAGCGCGCTCGAGCGGCTGGCACCGGACATCGTCCTCGACGACATGCGCCGCCTGCCGGAAATCCTGAAACGGCTCTGAGCGAAACGGCGCCGGCCGAATCTCCGCTTGCCATCGGCCGCGAGCCGGGCCAAATGCAGCACGCGCTAGGTGGTCTGACCAGCTGACCGGCGCCACAACAATGCAGCGGGGGCTGATGATGCGACACGCATTGGCGATTGCGAAAACCTTGACCGGCAGCGGGGCCATCCTGGCCCTGTCGCTTGCGGCCGTGTCCACGGCCGAGGCACTCGAGATCAAGTCGTCCGACGTCCACGCCATGGGCTATCCGACGACCGACGCCATCCAGTTCATGGGCGAATGGCTCAACGAGCAGACCGACGGGCGGATCAACTTGACGATCTACCACTCGATGCAGCTCGGTGGCGAGAAGGAGGCGCTCGAGCAGGTCCAGCTCGGTGCGCTCGAGATGACCCGCGTCTCGGTCGGCGTGGTCGGGCCCATCGTCGACGACTTCAACGCCTTCAACCTGCCTTATGTCTTCCGCTCGATCGACCACATGCACGCCGTCGTCGACGGCGAGATCGGCCAGGAGCTGCTGGAGCGCCTCGAGGTCGGCGAGCTGATCGGCCTCGGCTACATGGATGCCGGTGCCAGGAGCTTCTACAACAAGATCAAGCCGATCCGCACGCCCGAGGACCTCGAGGGTCTGAAGATCCGGGTGATGCAGAACCCCATCTTCATCGACATGATGAGCGAGATGGGCGGGGCCGGCATGCCGATCGCCTTCAACGAGCTCTATACCGCGATGCAGACCGGGGTCGTCGACGGGGCCGAGAACAACCCGCCCTCCTACGCGACGCAGAAGCACTACGAGGTCGCCGGCTACTACTCGCTCACCGAGCACCTGATCGTGCCCGAGATCTTCGTCTTCTCCAAGCGGGTCTGGGACACCCTCTCCGAGGAGGACCAGAACCTGATCCGCGAGGCCTCGGTGCTGGCGACAGAAAAGGAGCGCGAGCTCTGGAACGCCATGGAGCAGCAGGCCATGGCGGAGCTCCTCGAGCTCGGCATCGAGATCAACGACGACGTCGACAAGGACGCCTTCATCGCGGCCACGGCCCCGGTGCGCGAGAAGTTCGGCGCGCAATACGCCGAGCTGCTCACCCGGATCGAGGCGGTCGAGTAGCGCCGGCCGCGAAGCCGGCCCCCGAGAGCCGGGCCTGGAGACAAGCGTTGACGATCAGCGGGGCGGCCGGTTGCCGCCCCGTCCCATGAGCTTTCGACCAGCGGGCCCGACGACACATGGCCGACACGCCTGAACCAGAGCTGCCGCTCTTCATCCGCGCCATGGACCGGCTCTACCAGGCCTGCCTGGTGGTGTCGGGCACCATCATGGTGCTGATCTCCTTCTTCGTCGCCTGGGGCGTCTACACCCGCTACGTCCTCAACCAGGGCTCGTTCTGGGCCGAGCCCGTCTCGATCATGCTGGTCATCCAGATGACCTTCTTCGGCGCCGCCGCCTGCTATCGCGCCAACGCCCACATCAGCATCGACGTCCTCGTCCGGCCGCTGCCCGAGGGCTCGGCCCGCTGGCTCGCCGACCGCTTTGTCGACGTCCTGGTGGGCGTTCTCGCAATCGCCATGATCTGGTGGGGCTGGGGCCTGGTGCGCACCACCTGGCTCCAGGTCTACCCAGAGCTCCAGCAGATCCGGGTCGGCATCGTCTACCTGGCGCTGCCGCTCTCCGGCATCGTCACCCTCCTCTTCGTCATCGAGCGCCTGCTCTACGGCCCGCGGGCCGGCATCGAGACCGACTACTGATGGGCGGCCCCTTCGCCCCGGTCCTGCTGATCGGCGGCCTCTTCCTGCTCATCCTCCTCAACGTGCCGGTGGCCTACGCCCTGGGTCTGGCCTCGCTCGCCACCGTCCTCTATATCGGCCTGCCGCCCGAGGCGGTGATGCTGCAGACGGTGCGCGGCATCAACAGCTTCTCGCTCCTCGCCATCCCGTTCTTCGTCCTCGCCGGCGCCATCATGGCGCAAGGCGGCATCGCCATCCGTCTCGTCAACTTCGCCAACATCTTCGTCGGCTTCATCCGTGGCGGCCTCGCCATGGTCAACATCCTGGCGTCGATGTTCTTCGGCGGCATCTCCGGCAGCTCGGTCGCCGACACCAGCTCGATCGGCTCGATCATGATCCCGATGATGAAGCGCCAGGGCTACGACGACGCCTTCTCGGTAAACGTCACCATCTCCAGCTCGACCCAGGGCATCATCATCCCGCCCTCGCACAACGCCATCATCTACGCCTACGCCGCCGGCGGCACCGTCTCCATCGCCCAGCTCTTTCTCGCCGGCATCGTGCCCGGGATCATGGTCGGCATCGCCCTGATGATCCTCACCTTCGTCCTCGCCACCAAGCGCGGCTACCCCAAGGGCGAGATGGTCCCTCTCAGGGAAGCGGTGAAGACCGCGGGCTCCGCCTTCTTCGGCCTGTTTACGGTCATCATCATCGTCGGCGGCGTCATCGGCGGCATCTTCACCGCCACCGAATCCGCCTCCATTGCGGTCCTCTACGCCTTCGTCATCGCCACCTTCGTCTACCGCGAGCTGCACTTCCGGGACCTGCCGGCGATGCTGGTGGGCGTCGTCAAGACGGTCACCATGGTGATGATCCTGATCGGCTTCGCCGGCGCCTTCGCCTACCTTATGACCCTGATGATGATCCCGGCCAAGGTGACGGCCTTCTTTCTCACCGTCTCCGACAGCAAGATCGTCATCATGCTGCTCATCAACCTGATGCTCTTGGTGCTCGGCATGTTCATGGACATGGCACCACTCATCCTCATCTGCACGCCCATCCTGCTGCCGGTGATGGCCATGCTCGGCGTCGACCCCGTCCACTTCGGCATCATCTTGATGCTCAATCTCGGCATCGGCCTCGTCACCCCTCCGGTCGGCACCACCCTCTTCGTCGGCTGCGCCATCGGCAAGGTCTCCGTCGACCAGGTCGCCCGCCAGCTCTGGCCCTTCTGGCTGACCATGTTCATCGTGCTCATGCTGGTGACCTACATCCCCGCGATCTCCATGACCGTCCCGAGCCTGCTGCGCTGAGTGGAAGAATAGGGAAGAGAAGTTAAAAAAGTGTGGGGAAGATGATCTTCCCCACGCCCCAACGTTATTTTTTGGCGCGGCGCGCCAGCGCTTCGCCGGCGCGTGAGGCGTTGGGGAGGCCCAGCTCGCGGCTGAGCCAGGCGCCGGTGGCGGCCAGCGCCTCGAGGTCGATCCCGGTCGCAAAGCCGAGGCCCTCGAGCATGTAGACCAGGTCCTCGCTCGCGGCATTGCCCCTGGCCCCGGGCGCGAAGGGGCAGCCACCGAGCCCGGCGACCGAGCCGTCGACCACCCGAACCCCGCGCTCCACCGCCGCCAGGGTCGTGGCACTCGCCATCCCGTAGGTGTCGTGCGCATGCACCGCGATCCGCCCGACCGGCACCGACGGCACCACGGCATCCAGCACCCGCCGCACGTCCGAAGGCCGCGTGGTCCCCAGCGTGTCGCCCAGCGCCACCTCCTCGACGCCCATCCCGAACAGCGCCTCCGCCACCCGCACCACCGCCGCCACGGGCACCGCGCCCTCGAAAGGACAATCGGTGATGCAACTGACGTACCCCCGAACCGAGCGCCCGGCGCCATGCGCCGCCGCCACCACGTCACGCGCACGATCCAGGCACTCCGCCACCGTGCAATTCGTGTTGGCCCGGGCGAACCCC
>SLRI01000509.1 GCA_007131045.1 Rhodospirillales bacterium | reverse complement strand
GCCGCCGAGATCGCCCGGCTGCTCGCGCGGGTCGATGCCTTCCTGCTGCCGTTCCGCGCCCCGGTCTCCGAGGTGCCGCTCGTGGTGATCGAGGCCGGGCTCACCGGCCGGCCGGTCATTGCGCTCGATGCGCCAGGGGTGACGGAATGCGTGCGGGCCATGGGCGGGATGATCGCGCGCTCGCCGGACCAGCTGCCGCACGCCCTGATCCGCGCCCTTCGCCACCGCCGCGTGGTCCGCATCGACGAGGCGAGCTGGACCTCTTGGGCGGGCAGTGTCGGGGCCATGCTCGCCGAGCCCGAGGCACCCCCCTTGCGCCAGCGCCTGGTCGCCTTCTGCGGCGTCGACGGCACCGGCAAGAGCTTTCTTCTGGCCCATCTGCGCGAGCGTTGCGCCAAGGCCGGGATCCCGTCACGCCACGTCTGGAGCCGCTTTCGCAACTATCTCTCCAAGCCGCTCCTGGCCCTCACCCGCCTCACCGGCCACAACTACAAGGTCGAGGAGAAAGGGGTGCGGATCGGCTATCACGACTTCGCCGGGCATCCCTGGATCAGCTGGCCGTTCCTCGTTCTCCAGACCATCGATCAGCTGCTCGACATCACCTGCCGCTACCACCTGCCACGCTTCCTGCCGCGCTTTCTCGGTGGCAGTGGCGCGCCGGTGCTCGGTGATCGCTGCGTCTACGACACACTGGTCGATCTCGCGGTCGATACCGGCCTCGACGATCTGGTGATCGACGGCATCGGCCCCTGGCTCGTCGGCCTGCTGCCGCGTCCGCACCTGGTGATCCTGGTCGATCGCCATCCGCTGCGTATCCAGGAGCAGCGCGCCGATGCACTGCTCGACCGACATTTCCACCACCGGCGCCAGCTCTATCGCCGCCTCGCACGCCGGTTCGGGCTGCCGATCGTCGACAATAACGGCCCGGTGGCGCGCACGCTGGAGGCTGTCCAGGTGCTGATCGATGCGCCGATCGAGGTGCCGGCGGCCAGTATCGGCGCCGTCGGCACGGCGCCGCCCGCCCCCGACCACGAGCCCACGCCCGAGAGGCCCACGCCCGAGAGGCCCACGCCCGAGAGGCAGAGCCGGTGATCTACGTCTTCTACAACAACGACCCCTTGGCCCAGGACCTGGGCGGCGGTGCCGAGCATTTTCGTGGCCTGCACCGGGCACTCTTGAAATCCGGGCTCGACTTTCATCTCGTCGGCGCCCGGTTGCAGGAGGGGCGCTGTCCGTCGCACATCACCTACGTGTCGCGGACCTCCAATTTCCTCCGCTTCTATCTCGGGCTCTGGTGCTGGTTCTGGGCCAACCGCAAGCGCTTCGCGGCAACCGACGTCTTTCATTTCCACCGCAACTACGCCGCCTGGCCGAAGCTGCTCTTGGTTCCCGATCGCGGCCGTGTGCTGATCAGCTACCACAACGTCACGGGCCAGGTGCTCGACGGCTGGCTCGGCCGGCTCGGGCGGCCGATCCGGCGGGCGATGTTGCGGCTCGAACGGCGCGTGGTGCGCCTCTCGGACGCGATCATCTGTGTCAGCGGGCGGGATCGCAAGGCGCTCGGCCGGCTGGTCGAGGCCTCACCCTTCGAGCGCGCCGCGGTCATCCCGGCAGCCTTCGACGACAGCATCTTCAAGGGGCGCGAGCCCCTGCCACCGCCATTGGCGCTGGCCGGTGCGATCGTCCTGCTCGGGCGGATCAGCCACCAGAAGAACGTGCCGCTCGCCGTTTCGACCATCGAGGAATTGGCCCTGCGCGGCGAGCCCTTCTCGCTCACCATCGCCGGCGAAGGCGAGGACAGCCGGGACCTCATCCGCCGTCTCGCCCGATCGCCGGCCCGGCACATGATCACCTGGGTCGGCCGG
This sequence comes from Rhodospirillales bacterium, assembly GCA_007131045.1. Classification (GTDB taxonomy): domain Bacteria; phylum Pseudomonadota; class Alphaproteobacteria; order Geminicoccales; family Geminicoccaceae; genus SLRI01. Next base: position 6,772 of record SLRI01000509.1, on the reverse strand, counting down.
GTGCCGCACGACGAGGTGCCCGACGTCCTCGAACGCCACGGCATCCTGCTGCTGACCAGTCGCTACGAAGCCTCGCCCACCGTGGTCAAGGAGGCCCTGAAGGCGATGCGCCCGGTCGTCACCACGGACGTCGGCGACGTCGCCGACTGGATCGACGTGGGGGCTTCCGGCTTCATCGCCGATCCCGATCCCAAGGCCCTGGCCGATGCGCTGATCAGGGCGCGTGATCTCGTTCGCCGGGGCGGCTACCAGCAGGGCAAGTGCGTCGAACGGCTGGACGAGGACCGGATCATGCTCGAGGTCGTCCACCTCTATCGGCGGCTGCAGGCCGTTTGATCGCGGCCCGACGCGTCGGCTTCGGGCTTTCCGGCGAGGCGGTCGAGCGGCTCGTCACCATGGGCGGCAGCCGGGCGGTGGCCGCCTGTCTCGGCTTTCTCGCCACGCTCCTGGTCGCCCGCGCCCTGCCGCCCGAGACGCTGGGCCTCTGGTCGATGGCGCTGGCCGTCCAGGGCATCGCCCTGCACTTCGGCGAGGCGGGGCTGCGTTCGGTGGCGACTGCCGAGACCGCCCGCACGCCCGAACTGGCCGGCGCCTATCTCTGCCGGACGGTCGCTCTTCGGCTCCTGATCAGCACCGCCGTGATCGGCCTCGCCAGCCTCGCCGCCTGGCGTTGGTCGGCGGGCGACTGGCGGCTCACGGCACTGCTCGCGACCAGCCTCTGGCCGATCGCGCTGCAACTCGACTGGCTGCCTCTGGCGCAGGGTCGCAACCGACTCGCGGCCGGCTTGCTCCTGGTTCGACCGCTCTCCTTCGTCCTCTTGCTCCTCTCGATACCGCTGGCGGAGGAGCCGCTGCAGCTCGCCTGGCTGTATCTTGCCGCCTGGTGGCTGGCCGCCCTGGTCAGCTGGCCGTGCCTCGGCCTGCTGCCCCGGTCTGCCGGCGCCGGCCTCGGCGTCTGCGCCCTCTTGCGCAACGCGCTCCCGATTGCGGCGGGCACGGTGGCGAGCCAGCTTCTGCTCGGGCTCGACATCCTCCTGGTCGGCGCCCGGTTCGGGCCGGCCGACGCCGCGTTCTACTTTCTCGCCTCGGCGGTGCTGGTGGCGGGGCTGGTGGTCGCCAACGGCCTCGGCCAGAGCGCGCTCGCCAGGCTGGGGGCGAGGGCCGACGATCCGCCGGCCTTTCGCGCCGCACTCGCCGCCGATCTGCGGCTGGTGGCCGGCGTGGCCCTGATCACCGCGCTGACGGCGGTGAGCCTCGCACCGTTGGTCCTGCCGCTCGCCTTCGGTGCGGCCTACGCGCCCGCCGTCGGCGTGCTGTTCTGGCTGATACCCTGGTTCGTCCTCGCCCAGGCGACGCCGATCCTCCAGGCGGCACTGGCCGCGACGCGGCAGGGCGACCGGCTGTTGGTGGCCAATCTCTGGATGGTTCTCGGCTTCGCGTTGGGCCTCGCCGTCGCCTGGCAGGTCGAAACGCTCTGGGCCTTCGCCCTTGCGCGCGGTTTTGCCGAGTTCGTCCGGCTCGTCGCGCTCTGGTCTCGCCGGTCTTGGTCCGGCCGCTCAGAAATGCCCGGGTCGCATGACCTGAACGTCGCTCACCGCGACGATGCCGACGATCTCTTCGATCAGCGGGGCCAAGGCAACTAACAGGCGTTCGGCCACCTCGGCCTTGACGATGGTCACCACGACCATGGTGTCGAGGACGTCGCTGTAGGGTTGCGGCAGCCGCTCGCCGGTATGGCCGCGGCCGCCGAGCGTGCGGAGGATGGTGTAGCCGGTGACCTCGCCGTCCCGGTCGAGCAGGTCGATCACCTCCTGCAATCGGCGCTTCTCGACCGTGATCTCGAGCTTCTTGCGTGCGTGCAACGCCATCGCTCCGCCTCCTCAGCTGCCGACCAGCTTTGCCGCCAGGGCCGCATAGAGTGGAATACCGACGACCAGATTGAAGGGGAAGGTGATCCCGAGCGAAAGGGCGAGACCGAGCGAGGTGTCGGCCTTGGGCAGCGCCAGCCGCAAGGCAGCGGGCACGGCAATGTAGGAAGCACTCGCCGAAAGGGTGGCGAGCAGCATCAACCCGCCTTCGGAGAGTCCCAGAGCCCAGCCGGCCGCGAGTCCGATGAGGCCGTTGCCCAGGGGAACGAAGAGGGCCATGACGACGAGGCCCGGGCGCAACCGCTGCAGCGCCGAGCTGCGCCCGACGACGAGACCCATGTCGAGGAGGAAGAGGCAGAGCACACCCTGGAACGGCACGGTGATGAACCCCTCGATCCGGGCGAGCCCAGGGGGGCCGGTAACCCAGCCGATGAGAAAAGCGCCGGTGAGCAGCACCACCGAGCCGTTCAACAGCACCTCGCGCAGCACCTTCGGATCGAAGCGGACGGCCGGTGCGGCGCGGCTGGTGCCGCCTGCCCGTCCGGCGAGCCAGAGCCCGGTCAAGATCGCCGGCATCTCCATCACGGCGACCACGGCGGCCATGTAGCCTTCGAAGGGAAGCTGGCGCAGCTGGAGGAACTGGGTGGCGGCGACGAAGGTGACGATGCTGACCGAGCCGTAATGAGCGGCGACCGCCCCCCGATCGATCGGCCCGAGTGAACTCGCGAGGCGGAGCGCCAGATCGACCCAGAGCGGGATGGCGAAGCTCAGCGCCGCAGCGACCAGGAGCACCGGGACGATGCGCAACAGATCGCCGCTCTCGGCCATGGCGGCGCCGCCCTTGAAGCCGATCGCCAGGATCAGATAGAGCGCCAGCGCCTTGGCGATGGCATCCGGTACCTCGAGGTCGGAACGCGCCCAGCCGGCGAAAAGGCCGAGCACGAAAAACAGGATGGGCGGCGACAAGAGGTTGGCGAGCGCCGCGTCGAGGATGAGGGGCACCGGATCAGGCGTCCGCTGCCGTGGTCAATGCGCCGAACCCCAGCTCGGCCCGGCGCCGACGTCGACGACGAGCGGGACGTCGAGCGAGGCCGCACCCTCCATCGTCGACTTGACCAACTCCTGCACTTTCGCGACGGCCTGCTCCGGCACCTCGAAGACCAGCTCGTCATGGACCTGGAGCAGCATCCGCACATCGAGGTCGGCCAGGGCCAAGGCCTCGGCGACGCGGCGCATCGCCCGCTTCATGATGTCGGCGGCCGAGCCCTGGATCGGGGCGTTGATCGCTTGCCGTTCGGCATAAGAGCGGCGGGCGGGCTGCTTGCTGGCGATCTCGGGGACGTAGCAGCGGCGGCCGAAGAGGGTCTTGACGTAGCCCTGCTCGCGGGCTTCTGCCTTGGCCCGCTCCATGTACTCCTTCACCCCCGGGTATTCCTCGAAATAGGCCTCGATGAAGGCCCTGGCCTCGGCTTGCGGAATGCCGAGGCGCTGGGCGAGGCCGAAGGCGCCGATGCCGTAGATGATGCCGTAGTTGATGGTCTTGGCGCGCCGGCGGAGGTCGCCGCCGACGTCCTTCTCGTCCACCTTGAACATCCGGGCGGCGGTGACGCTGTGAATGTCGGTGTCCTTGGCGAACGCGTCCTTCAAGGCCTGGATGTCGGCCATGTGGGCCAGCACCCGGAGCTCGATCTGCGAATAGTCGGCGGAGACCAGAAGGTGGCCCTCGTCGGCGACGAAGGCTTCGCGGATCTTGCGGCCCTCTTCGGTACGGATCGGGATGTTTTGCAGGTTGGGGTCGGTCGAACTCAGTCTGCCGGTCGAGGTCGAGGCCATCATGTAGGAAGTGTGCACCCGGCCCGTTCGCGGCACGATCTCCTCGACCAAGGCCTCGGTATAGGTGCGGGTCAGTTTTTGCAGCTGGCGCCAGTCGAGGATGACGCGGGGCAGTTCATGACCTTGCGCTGCGAGCTCCTCCAGGATCTCGGCACCCGTGGCATAGGCCCCGGTCTTGGTCTTCTTGCCGCCGGCGACGCCCATCTCGGCATAGAGGATTTCGCCCAGCTGCTTGGGCGAGCCGAGATTGAAGGGGCGCCCGGCGAGCTTTATCGCGGCCTCCTCGCGTTCGGCCATGCGCTGGATGAAGGTCGAGGAGAGCTGCTCGAGGTGGCCCCGGTCGACCTTGATGCCGGTCGCCTCCATGCCCGCCAGGATCGGCGGCAGCGGGCGCTCGAGCGTCTCGTAGACGGTGACCACGCGCTCGTCGATCAGCCGGCGCTTCAAGAACTCCCAGATGCGCAAGGTGACGGCGGCGTCCTCGGCGGCGTAGTCGGTGGCCCTCTCGATCGGCACCTGGGCGAAGCCGATCTGCTTGGCCCCCTTGCCGCAGACGGCCTCGTAGGGGATCGTCTCGTGGCCGAGATGACGTTGCGCCAGCTCGTCCATGCCGTGGCCGTGGCTCGCCCCGTCGAGGACGTAGGAGAGCAGCATGGTGTCGTCGAAGGGGGTGACGGCTACGTGGTATCTCGACAGCACGCCGATGTCGTATTTGAGGTTGTGGCCGATCTTCAGGATGCCGGGATCGGCGAGCACCGGGCGGAGGCGGTCGAGCACCTCGGTGAGCCCGAGCTGGCCCGGTTGCTTCTGCCCGAAATCGTCGACATGGCCCAAGGGCACATAGAAGCCGCGCTGGCCCTCGACGGCGAGCGAGAGGCCGACGAGATCGGCCCTGGCCACGTTCAGCGACGTGGTCTCGGTGTCGATCGCCAGCAGGCCCTTGATTTCGGCCGCCTCGATGAGAGCGTCGAGCTCGGCCATCTCGGTGATCGCCGCATAGACCTGGCCGTCGGTGCCGGCGGCCTTGGCGGTATCGGCCCGGTCGGCGGCCGCGGCATCGGCGACCTGCTCGATCCGGCCGATCAGCGCCTTGAAGTCGTTCTCCTTCAAGAACGCGTGCAGCGTCGCCCCCTCGATCTCGCGGCGCACCGCACCGTCCAGCTGGATCGGAAGTGGGGCGTCGTGGCGAAGCGCCACGAGCTCCTTCGAGAGCCGAGCCTGCTCGGCGAAGTCGATCAGCGACTGGCGGCGCTTGGGCTGCTTGACGCTCTCGGCCCCGGCGAGGAGCTTCTCCAGCGAACCGTAGTCCTTCAAGAGCTGGGCTGCGGTCTTGACCCCGATGCCGGGCACGCCCGGGACGTTGTCCGAGCTGTCGCCGGCCAAGGCCAGGCAGTCCTGGACCAGCTCGGGCGGGACGCCGAAGCGCTCCTCGACCTCGGCCGGGCCGATCTCCTTGGACTTCATCGGGTCCCACATGACCACGCCCTCGGCCACCAGCTGCATCAGGTCCTTGTCGGAGGAGACGATGATCACCTCGCGGTCCAACTCGCGGGCCCGGTCGACATAAGTCGCGATCAGGTCGTCCGCCTCGAAGCCCTCGACCTCGACCGCCGGCAGGCCGAAGGCGCGCGCCGCTTCGCGGACCAGGGCGAATTGCGGAACCAGCTCGGGCGGCGGCTCGACGCGGTTGGCCTTGTACTTGTCGTAGATTTCGTTTCTGAAGCTGACCCTGCCGGCATCGAAGACGACGATCATGTCGTCGTCTTTATAATCCTGCATCAGCCTGAACAGCATCGACGAGAAACCGAAGACGGCATTGACCGGCGTGCCGTCGCCCCGGGTCATCGGCGGCAGCGCGAAGAAGGCACGGAAGATGTAGCCGGACCCGTCGACGAGGACGAGCCGTTGTTTTTTCGGGGGCTCTCTGTTCATGTCCGATCTCTAGCGCAGCCCGCAGGTCTCGGCTAGGCCGGCACGTTCGCGGCCTCGGGCTCCGGCTTTCCCGCGTGGATGCAAAAGAGGATGGCGTAGAGCGTCGGCACGGCGATCAGCGTCAGGACCGAGGCGAAGGCGAGCCCGCCCATGATGGTGACCGCCATCGACTGGAAGAAGGCGTCGCCGAGCAGCGGCAGCATGCCGAGGATGATGGTGCCGGCAGCGATCGTGACGGGCCGGAGGCGGCCGACACTAGCATCGACGCTGGCCAGGGCGTCCGGCTTGCCGTCGGATCAGCGCCTCCCCGCCTCGCCTCTCGACGCGCTCGACCACCTGGGATAGCGGGACGTAGACGCCACCGGCCGGGCTGAAGACGGTGCGATCGCGCAGGCTCGCCGTGCCCTGGCGCTCGAAGGCCGGGGCGCGGACGAAGATCGGGATCTGGGTGTCGCCTTCGCGGAACGTGCCGGCGCGGATGCCCGAGGTCGCGAACTCGATGGTCTGGGCGATGTCGTCGCGACCGACGCCGGCGAGCCGGGCCCGCTCCTCGTCGACGATCGGCACGATGGCGAGCTCGCGCTGGCCGCCAGTAAATGCGCAGGTCGCGGACGACCCTGCTCGCGGCCATGAGGGTCAGCACCTCGTCGCCCAGCGCGCGCAACACGGCCGGGTCCAGGCCCTTCAGCCGGGCCTCGACGGACGCCCCCGTGGGTGGGCCGAAGACGACGCGCTCGGTCCGGATCTCGGCATCGGGGAAGCGCTCGGCGAGGTCGATGCGCAGGCCTTCGGCGAGGTCGTCAACGACGTCGAGGGTCTCGGTGCGGATGATCGGCTGGCCGTAGGCCGGGTCCGGCTGCTCGGGCTGGTAGGTCAGCATAAAGCGCGATGCGCCCCGGCCGACCAGGGTGGTGACGGCCGTGACCTCGGGCTTCCCCAGGACGAACGCTTCGATCGCTTCGAGGTCGCGGGCGGTGGCGCGCACTTCGGTCCCCTGGGGCAGGGTGTAGCTCAGGTAGAAGAGCGGCGTGGCGGCGTTGGGAAAGAATTGCTGCTTGACGAGGCCGAAGGCCATGACGCTGGCCGTGGTGACGGCCACGAGGCCCAGCACCACCAGCCAGCGAGCGTGAAGAGGAACT
>SLRI01000067.1 GCA_007131045.1 Rhodospirillales bacterium | reverse complement strand
GCCGAACAGGCGGACCCTGACGCCGAGCCGATGCAGCGCCTGGCCGAGCTCCAGGCCGATCGCGCCGCCGCCGAAGACGGCCGCCGATTCCGGCAGGTCGTGCTAGTCGAAGAGGTCGTCGCTGGTGGCGAGGAGATCGCCCACCGCCTCGAAAAACGGCGGCCAGACGGTCGTCGAGCCGGTGGCGATGACGATCCGCTCGGCGATCACGCGCGAGGTCGACCCGTCGGCGCCCTCGACCTCGAGGGTGTGGTCGTCGGTGAACCGGGCGTGGCCCATCAGCCGCTGCTCGTCCGGCCACTCCTCGACGGTCTCGACCACGAAGCCGACGAACCGGTCGCGCTCGCGCCGGACCCGGTCCATTACCGCCCGGCCGTTGATCCGGGGCGGCGCCGTCTCGATCCCGAACGCAGGTGCCTTCTCCACCATATGCGCCGCCTCGGCCGCGGCGATCAAGAGCTTGGACGGCATGCACCCGACCCGCGCACAGGTCGTCCCGTAGCGGTCCCCCTCGATCAAGAGGGCGCTTTCGGTCGTGTTCCTCGCGGCACGAAAGGCGGACATCCCAGCCGTCCCCGCACCGATCACCGCGACCGCGACCCGTCGTTCCTGCATGGCGCTTCTCCCCAGTTACCCAGGCCAACATAACGGGCAGAGCAGGCTTGCCAACCGGGCGAGAGGGGATGGCGGGTCACGATGGGGGGAAGCCACTCCTGGGGGCCTTGTTCGTCGCTGCGGGGCGAGGCGGCAATGGTCGAAGAGGACGCTGTTATTCGCCGAGGAATGCGGGAAGGCACGCCTTCCCGCGCCCATCCGTTCCTTTGCTGTGGTGGAAGCTGGGGCGTTGACGGGTTCTCGAGGACTCGGTGATAGGATTCGTGGGATGGTGGGAGGCCTTCCGCAACTGTCCGGGGCCGAATGCTGCGTTTGCCGTCGTGAAAATACAGCAGCCGCCCGATAGCGGGGCGAGCCCAGCGGCGCTACACTCGCGGCACAATCGCCGCAAAGGAGCGACGCCAATGGCCGACACGACGACGGTGAGCAATGCGCAGATCGTGCAGCGCGGCTGGGAGGTGGTGGCGCGGGGCGACTGGGACGCGCTGATAGCGGACTATACAGCCGACATGGTCTTCGTGATGCCCGGCCAGGGCGACGTGCTGCACGGCAGGGCCGCCTTTCGCGAGGCGCTCGACAACATCGGTGCCGCCTTGCCGCCCGGCTTCGCCATCAAGGCCCTGCGGCAGATCGGCGATGGCGACGAGGTGGTTTCGATCGTCGACTGGACGAGCGACAAGTGCCCCGGCGGCAGCCAGCTCGCCGTCCTGTTCCGTTTCGCCGGCGACAAGGTGATGGAGGAGCGCTGGTTCATCGACACCGAGCAGTGGAAGGCCGCGTTCTGAGGCTGGCGGCAGCCGATGCCGGCCGTGGCCTCTATCTCGCCCCCGGGGTCCTGGTCGCCGTGCCGGGTGCCGCGAGCGGCTCCAAAAAAATGGTGGGGCGTGGGGAGGATCATCCTCCCCACATCTTCTTCTACTACTGCGCCGCTTCTTCGCGCTTATGCCCGGCTCCCAAGGCCAAAGCTGCCTCCAGGAAGGGGTCTAGGTCGCCGTCGAGGACGGCGTTGGGGTTGCCGCTTTCGGTGTTGGTTCTGAGGTCCTTCACCATTTTGTAGGGGTGGAGGACGTAGGAGCGGATTTGGTGGCCGAAGCCGATGTCGGATTTGGTCGCTTCGGTGGCGTCGTGCTCGGCGCGGCGTTTTTGTAGCTCGAGGTCGTAGAGCTTGGCGCGCAGCATGGTCATGGCGGTGGCGCGGTTCTTGTGCTGGCTCCTGTCGTTCTGGCAGGCGACGACGGCGCCGGAGGGCAGGTGGGTGATGCGGATCGCGGACTCGGTGCGGTTGACGTGCTGGCCGCCGGCGCCGGAGGCTCTGTAGGTGTCGACCTTGAGGTCCTTGTCGTCGATGTCGATCTCGATGCTGTCGTCGATCTCGGGGCTGACCCAGACGGAGGCGAAGCTGGTGTGGCGTCTGGCGGCGCTGTCGTAGGGGGAGATGCGGACCAGGCGGTGGACGCCGGATTCGGTTTTCAGCCAGCCGTAGGCGTTGTGGCCGATGACCTTGACGGTGGCGGATTTGAGGCCGGCCTCCTCGCCGGCGCTCTCCTCGATCCACTCGATCTTCATGCCCTTGGCCTCGGCCCAGCGCAGATACATGCGCAGCAGCATCTCGGCCCAGTCCTGGCTTTCGGTGCCGCCCGCGCCGGCGTTGACCTGGAGGAAGGCGTTGTTGCTGTCGGCCTCGCCGGAGAGCAGGCTTTCCAGCGCCAGCTTGTCGATCTGGATCTTCAGGTCTTCGAGATCGGCCTGGATGGTGTCCAGCGTGGCGCTGTCGTCCTCGGCCTCGGCGAGTTCGGCGAGCTCGAGGCTGTCGGCCAGGGTCTGTTCCATCTCGAGCTGGCGGTCGATGGCGTCGGTCAGCCGCTGGCGTTCGCGCATCAGGGCCTGGGCGTTCCCGGCATCGTTCCACAAAGCCGGGTCCTCGGTCAGCGCGTCGAGCTCGTCCTTGCGTCTCAGGGCGTTGTCCCAGTCAAAGATGCCTCCGGAGCAGGGTGAGCCCGTCGCTGATGGTGTCTTTCAGATTGCTGATTTCGGCGCGCATGGGATCGGTCCTTCGCGGTCGCGGGGTGTCGTTTTCTCGGGGGCCCGTGGCTCGGGTCAGTAGAGGCCGGTCGGAGTGCCGCTGCTGCTGGTGCCCGGGGTGGCCCGGTCGCCGGCGGCCCCGGTGGTGCCGGACGCCGGCAGCGCGCCGCCGGCGGTGCGGCTGGACGGCTCGGTGCCGGGCAGGAAGGCCTCGGCGATGACGGTCTGGGTGCCGTTGCCGGGCAAGAGGCCGGTTTCGGCGTCGACCCGGACCAGGCGCACGCCGGGCGGGGTGCGGAACGGGGTGGCCGGCGCGCCTTCCAGCGCCGCCGTCATGAAGTCGGTCCAGATCGGCAATGCGACGCTGCCGCCGGTGGCCTGCCGGCCGAGATTGCGCGGCCGGTCGAAGCCGACATAGACGCCGACGGCGAGGTCGGGGGAGAAGCCCACGAACCAGGCGTCGCGGGCGTCGTTGGTGGTGCCGGTCTTGCCGGCGACCGGCTTGCCGATGCGCTTGGCCGAGGTGGCGGTGCCGCGCTGCACCACGCCCTCGAGCATGGTCACCATCTGGTAGGCGTGGCGCGAGTCGACCACCTCCTCCCGGGTGTCGGGCAGGGCCGGCGGCGGTGCGCCGTCCCAGGCGAGCTTCTGGCAGTCGGGGCAGGGCCGCTCGTCGCGGCGCATGATGCTCTTACCGAAGCGGTCCTGGATGCGCTCGACCAGCTGGCCGCGGATCTCGCGGCCGCCGTTGACCAGCATGGCGTAGGCTTCGGTGATGTTCAATAGGTCGACCTCGTTGGAGCCGAGGGAGGCTGCGAGGTTGGTGCCGAGGCCGCGATCGACGCCGAAGCGGCGGGCGAGTTCCTGCACCCGGTCCATGCCGATCTCCCGCGCCAGGCGGACGGTCATCAAATTGCGCGATCTCTCGATGCCGGTGCGCAAGGTCGAGGGGCCGTAGAAGGTGTCGCTGTAGTTCTCGGGCCGCCAGAGCGGCAGGCCCGGCCCCTGGTCGATGACCAGTGGTGCGTCGAGGACGATCGAGGAGGGGGTGTAGCCCTCTTCGAGTGCCGCCAGGTAGACGAACGGCTTGAACGACGAGCCCGGCTGCCGATAGGCTTGGGTCGCGCGGTTGAACTGGCTCTGGCGGAAGCTGAAGCCGCCGGCCATGGCGAGCACCCGGCCGGTATGCGGGTCGAGGGCGACGAGGCCGCCTTCGACCGACGGCCGTTGGCGCAGCGCCCAGACGGGACCGTTCTCGGTCTCGACCTCTTCGACGACGATCAGGTCGCCGGCGGCGACCACGTCGCTCGCCGCTTCCGGGCGCTCGCCGAAGCGGCCGGGGCCGAGCTCGGGCGTCGCCCAGCGCATCTGGCTGAACGGCAGGGTGGCGCTGCTGCCGTCGGCGAAGCCGAGCACCGCCTGGCCGCTGCGGGCTTCCCGGACGACGGCCAGGCGCCAGTCGTCGAGCTCGAAGCCGGGATCGAAGCCGGCGAGCGACTGCGGCCAGGCCTCGCCGGCGGCGGCGAGATCGATCGCACCCAGCGGCCCGCGCCAGCCCTGGCGGTCGCGATCGTAGGCTGCGAGGCCCCGGCGCAGGGCGCGGTCGGCGAGCTGCTGCAGCCGCGGGTCGACGGTGGTGCGGACCGAGAGGCCGCCCTGGTAGAAGCCGTCCTCGCCGAGCTCGCGGACCAACTGGCGGCGGACCTCCTCGGTGAAGAAGTCGGCGCGGGCGGCGTCGATGCTGTCGCGCGAGCGGGTCTCGATCGGGGTCGCCCGGGCGGCGTCGTGCTCTTGCTGGCTGATCGCCCCGTCGTCGAGCATCCGGCCGAGCACGTAATTCCGGCGGCCCTGCGCCAGTGCCGGGTTGCGGTCGGGATCGTAGCTCGAGGGTGCCTTGGGCAAGGCGGCGAGGAAGGCGGCCTCGGGCAGGGTCAGGTCTTCGAGCGCCTTGTCGAAATAGGTGAGTGCTGCCGCGGCCACGCCATAGGAGCGACGGCCGAGGAAGATCTCGTTGAGGTAGAGCTCGAGGATGCGGTCCTTGTCGAACGCCTGCTCGATCCGGAAAGCGAGGACCGCCTCCTCGATCTTGCGCTCGATCGAGACCTCGTTGGTCAAGAAGAAGTTCTTCGCCACCTGCTGGCTGATGGTCGAGGCCCCCTGCGGTCGGCGGCTGGTGCCGATCGCCTGGACATTCTCCCAGGCCGCCCGGGCGATGCCCAAGGGGTCGATGCCGGGATGGCTGTAGAAGTTCTTGTCCTCGGCCGACACGAAGGCCTGCCGCAGCATCGGCGGAATGGCGGTGATCGGCACGAAGACGCGGCGTTCGTGGGCGTATTCGGCCAAGAGCCTGCCGTCGCCGGCGTGGATGCGGGTGACGCTCGGCGGCTGGTAGTCGGCGAGCGAGGCATAGTCCGGCAGGTTCTGGCCGTACTGGTGGAACACATAGGCCACGATGCCGCCGCCCACGACGATCCAGAGGGCTGCAGTGACGACTACCCAGGAGAAGGCTTTGGTGAGCCAGCGGAACACGTTGTTCTATCCTCGAGAGCTTCGGCAAAGCCGGTTTTTAGGCAGCAAGAAACGGGGCTTCGGTGCCGCCCGGCACCGGCGACCGAAACCCCGACCGGCGGCAATGTAGCGCAAACGCACTTGCCGGAAAATGGCCGTTGCGCTCTGAAGCGCAAGGCAGTGCGCTCACAAGGAGGCGTCGAGACCGGCGAAATAACGGTCGATCGCCCTGAGCGTGGCCTTGGCCAGCTTGTCGCGGTATTCGGGCCGTGCGAGGTTGGCGGCGTCGGTCGGGTTGGAGAGGTAGCCGAGTTCGAGCAGCACCGACGGCACGTCCGGCGACTTGAGCACGACGAAGCCGGCGAAGCGGCGGGTGTTGCGGACCAGCGCCGTCACGTCGGCGAGCTCGCTGGTCAGGACGTCGGCGAACTCGATGGACTTGTTGTTGGTGACCCGCTGCGCCAGGTCGATGAGGATGCTGGCCACCGTCTGATCGTGCGCCGAGAGGTCGGTGCCGGCGATGATGTCGGCCCGGTTCTCCTTGCGCGCGAGACGGGCGGCCTCGCTGTCGGAGGCGTCGTCCGAGAGCGTGTAGACCGAAGCGCCTCGGAAGCGGGAATCGCCCAGGCTGTCGGCGTGGATCGAGATGAAGAGCGAGGCGTCGGCCCGGCGCGCCGTCTCCATCCGGTCGCGCAGCGAGACGAAGACGTCGGCCTCGCGGGTCAAGACGACGCTGTAGCGGCCGGTGGCTTCGATCAGGCTTCGCAGGCGCTGGGCGAGGTCGAGGGTGACCTCCTTCTCCAGGACGCCGTTGATGCCCACGGTGCCGGGATCGACTCCGCCGTGGCCCGGGTCGAGGGCGATGATCCGGCGGCGCGCCGGTGGTGCCGGGGAGGGGCGGATCGGCAGGGCGGCGAGGGTGGTCTCGCCTTCGCTCCCGTCTTCCAGGCCGCCGACGGGCGGCGGTTGGTGGTGGTTGGTGCCCGGCAGCGGCAGCTCGGTGACCTCGGGCGTTTCGGTCGGGCCGCTCTCGGGTTCGGGCGCGGGTTCGGGCTCGATCGTTCGGCCGAGCGCCGTCGCGGCCGGGCGGGCCAGCGGCGGGCCGGCGATCGGCGGCCTGCTGGCATCGGCGGTGCGGGCGGCGGCTTGGCGTTCCATGTCGCGTCGGGGTTCGGACGGGGGCTCGGGCGTCGCCTCTGCCGGGCCCGGGGGTTCGGCTTCGGCGACGCTGGTGGCGGGTGGTGCCGTGGTCGGCTCGAACGGCACGATGTCGACGACAATGCGGTGGTGACGGGCATCGGCCGATGGTGGCAGCCGGTCCTGGCGGAGGATGCGGAACGGGCGATCGATATCGATGACCAGCCGGCCGCGGCCGGCATCGAGGTTGCCGTAATTGACCGCGCGGGCGAGGCCGAGCGGCCGGCCTTGCGGGTGGCTGCGGACCTGCCAGCGGACGTTCTCGAGCTCGATCACGAGGCGCGGCGGCGAGTCCAGGGCGCGGGTGGCGAAGCGGGTGGCGGCGTCGATGTCGAGGACGATGCGGGTGATGTTCTCGTTGACCCCGAAGCGGACGCCGAAGACCTCGGCCGGGCTGCTCTGGGCTCGGCCCTGCTCCGGCAGAAAGCCGATCAGGAAGGCGAGGATCGCGAGCAGGAGCGGGATCGGCAGGCGCCACGCTGCGGCCGACGTCGTGGCTCGACCGCTCATGCCGGCCGCCGTCCGGCTGGGGCGCCCGCCATCCGGTGCGGCATTCGGAAATGTTCGGCTCGGGCGCGTCCGGCTGGCATCAGCGGATCGATCGAAGGTTGCATCGGTTCACGCAGCCGTTGAATTCATCGTCGACACCTTATCGGGCAGGCGGGCGCATCACGCAACCGTGACGGGTGCATAGTGTCGGCTTTTTCGACGCCGCTCGCAAGATCGGCCGACAAGCTGCTCAGCCAGAAGGGTTATCGATCCGGAGATTATCGCATTGTCGTGGGCTCGGACAGTCATTATAGTTGCCGCCATGGTACGGGTAGAGCAATGACGAACGATGTCGGTGTGGCCATCGCGGCCGCGTCGTGGCGTATCGGCTGCCCCGCACCGGACATACCATCGAGACTACAGATGTTTTTCGCGGCGCCGTTTCGCCCAACGCCGACATATCTCTGTCCGCGGTCGGCCGGTCGATCACCGGTCGATTCGAGGGACAGGCGATCATGGCGGGTCGCCTTCTCTGGTGGCCCGTTTGCTGCTGCCGTCGCCGCGGCTGACGCGGCGCGTTTTGCTGTCGTCCTCGGCGCTTCGGCCCCGGGGGCGATCCGTTCCACCGCCGGTGGGGCCACCGCCGGCGCATCGCTCGCCCGAGCGACCCCGAAATCCATGGCTCGTCTGTCGGCCGACGCCGGGTGCGTGCGTGATGCGCGCCCTGTCGCCCGGGCGGGCTGCTTCACAACCCGCCCGCCGGTGACCCTCGTGTCCCGGCGGGCCTCGACACGCCCAGGCCGCGCGCGCCGCCGAGATTTGGCCGTTGCCGCCGGGCCGGAGATCTTTGTTGATGACCAAGCGCATGCTCATCGATGCGAACCACCCGGAAGAGACCCGGGTGGTCGTGCTGCAGGACCAACAGCTCGTTGATTTCGACTTCGAATCCTCGACCAAGCGACAGATCAAGGGCAATATCTACCTCGCCAAGGTGACCCGGGTCGAGCCGTCCCTGCAGGCGGCCTTCGTCGATTACGGCGGCAACCGGCACGGCTTTCTCGCCTTCAGCGAGATCCATCCCGACTACTTCCAGATCCCGCAGGCCGATCGCGAGCTCCTGGCCAAGCTCGAGCGCGAGAGCGCCGAGGCCGAGGGTGGCGACGGCAACGGCGCCGCCAAGCGCAAGCCGGCGCGGCGCCGCAAGAGCGACGCCCAGGAGCCGACTGCGGACGCCGACTCCCCGGACGGCCCCGGCGACCGTGAGGACGACGACGAGGTTCTCCAGGTCCGTGAGGATGCCGAGGAGGAGACCGCCGACGTCATGAGCGAGCAGGCCCGGCGGCGGGCCAGGTTGCTCCGCTCCTACAAGATCCAGGAGGTGATCAAGCGCCGGCAGATCATGCTGGTGCAGGTGGTCAAGGAGGAGCGCGGCACGAAGGGGGCGGCGCTCACCACCTATCTGTCGCTCGCCGGTCGCTACTGCGTGTTGATGCCGAACACCGCCCGGGGTGGCGGGATCAGCCGCAAGATCTCGAGCGGCGAGGATCGCGCCAAGCTGAAGTCGATCGTGGCCGAGTTGGACGTGCCGCAGGGCATGGGGCTGATCGTCCGGACGGCGGGCCAGCAGCGCTCGCGCACCGAGATCAAGCGCGATTACGATTATTTGATGCGGCAATGGAGCGAGATTCGCGACACCACGCTGCAGAGTGTGGCGCCGGCGCTGATCTACGCCGAGGGCGACCTGATCAAGCGGGCGATGCGCGATCTCTACAGTCGCGACATCGACGAGGTGCTGGTCGAGGGCGAGG
>SLRI01000155.1 GCA_007131045.1 Rhodospirillales bacterium | reverse complement strand
TGCCGGCGTAGGGATTGAGCGGCTGTTTGGACCGTCCTTCACCCCCGCTACCGGTCGATCATCGGGCAACGATGCGGGGAGTGAACGTGGCCGACACCTCGGCTGTCGAGATCGTCGATCGGGCCGCAGCGAGCGTCGAGCGCTTGCGCAGCGTGCGGCCGCGCGTCCACTGCCTCACCAATTTCGTCGCCATGCAGCTTTCGGCCAACCTGCTGCTCGCCGTGGGTGCGGTGCCCTCGATGACGATGGAGCCGGCGGCGATGCCGGACTTCGTCGGCTCGAGCGCGGCCCTGCTCGTCAATCTCGGCATGCTCGACCCATGGCGGCGCGAGGCGGCGCCCGAGGCGATCGCCGCCGCGCAGGCCCGGGGCCTGCCCTGGGTGCTCGATCCGGTCAAGGTCGAGCGCAGCGTCGAGCGCCGCGGCTTCGCCCAGTGCCTGCTCGATCTCGGCCCGAGCGTGCTCCGCTGCAATCGGGCCGAGCGGCCGTTGCTCGAGGTCGGCCGTCGCACGGTGGTGGCGCTGACCGGTCCGGTCGACCGGATCGCTTGGCGGGACCGCGTGGTCGAGGTCGCCGGCGGCAGCCCGCTCATGGATCGGGTGACCGCCATGGGCTGCGCCGGATCGGCGCTTCTCGCCGCCTGTCTCGCGGTCGAGGACGATCCCTTCGTCGCCGCCGCATCGGCGATGCTGATGATGAAGGTGGCCGGCACCATGGCCGCGGCCTCGGCCGCCGGTCCGGGCAGCTTCGTTCCGGCCTTTCTCGATGCGGCGCACGCGCTCGACGGCGAGGCCCTGCAGCGCCACGGGAGGCTCGCCTGATGCCCGCCATCGACCTTCGCCTCTACGCCGTGCTCGACCCCACCCGCACGCGCGGCCGCGATCCCGTGCAACTGGCGATGGAGGCTGCCGCAGGCGGCATCACGCTGCTCCAGCTGCGCGACAAGACGAGCGACACCCGCGACTGCGTAGCGCTCGCCCGCGCCGTTCGGGCGGCCCTCGACGCCTTTGATGTGCCGCTCTTGATCAACGACCGGGTCGACGTGGCGCTGGCCGTCGGTGCCGACGGCGTGCATGTCGGGCTCACCGACATGGCGCCCGATGATGCGAGGCGGCTACTCGGCCCGGATGCCGTGCTCGGCATCACCGTCCATCACGCACCCGAGGCCGCAGCCGTGCCGCCCGGGCTCGCCGATTATGCCGGGCTCGGGCCGGTTTATGCCACGGCGAGCAAGGACCCGGGCGACCCGCCGCTGGGGCCCGAAGGCCTCGCCCGGCTGATCGAGGGGGTTCACCGGCATCACCCCGGCTTGCCGGTCTGCGGCATCGCCGGGATCGACCACGAGAACGCGGCGGCGGTGATCACGGCCGGTGCCGACGGCGTGGCGGTCATCTCCGACATCTTCATGGCGGACGACGTCGAAGCCGCAACCCGGCGGCTGCGCCTCGTCGTCGATGCGGCCATCCACGGGAGGCAGGCATGACCCGAACAGCGCTCACCATCGCGGGCTCCGACAGTGGCGGCGGCGCCGGCATCCAGGCCGATCTCAAGACCTTCTCGGCGCTCGGCGTCTACGGCATGTCGGTGATCACCGCACTCACCGCGCAGAACACCAAGGCCGTCACCGGCATCTTTCCGGTCGAGCCCGACTTCGTCAGGGCGCAGATCGACGCCGTTTTCGACGATATCCCGGTCCATGCGGTCAAGCTCGGCATGCTGGGCGGGCCCGAGATGATCCGCACGGTAGCCGAGCGGCTGCGCCACTGGAAGCCGCGCTGGATCGTGCTCGATCCCGTCATGGTGGCGAAGTCCGGCGACAAGCTCTTGCCGGACGACGCGATCGAGGCGCTGCGCTCCGAGCTCTTGCCGCTGGCCTCGATCGTCACGCCGAACCTGCCGGAGGCCGCGGTGCTGCTCGGCGAGGCGCCGGCGACCGAGGAGCGGCAGATGCCGGCGGTGGCGGCCCGGCTGCAGGGTCTGGGTGTCGCCAACGTGCTGCTCAAGGGCGGCCATCTGGCGCATGGCGAGAGTGCGGACATCCTGCTGCACGGCGGCGAAGTGCTCTGGCAGCGCGCCCCGCGCATCGCGACGAAGAATACCCACGGCACGGGCTGCACCCTCTCGGCGGCGATCGCTGCCGGGCTGGCCCTGGGCCTGGCGCTGCCGGACGCCGTGGGACGGGCGAAGAGCTACATCGCGGGCGCCATCGCGGCGGCCGATCGGCTGGGCATCGGTCACGGCCACGGGCCGGTGCACCATTTCTTCCAGACGTGGCCGAACGGGGGAGCTTCGTCATGACCGCAACCCGGCGCAACGCCCTTCTGGCCGGTGCCGGTGCTGTTGCCGCGCCCGCCGCGCTCCGCGCCGAGACGACCCATCGCTGGCGCATGGTCACCTCCTGGCCGCGCGACTTGCCGGGGCCGGGGATGACCGCGACCCGGCTCGCCCGGCGGATCGAAACGCTGAGCGGCGGCCGGATCGAGATCGAGATCTTCGGCGCGGGCGAGATCGTGCCGGCGTTCGAGGTCCTGGATGCGGTGAGCGAACGGGTGGCCGAGCTGGCCCATACGGCGGCGGTCTTCTGGGCCGGCAAGATGTACGTCTCGCAGCTCTTTCTCGCCGTGCCCTTCGGCCTCACGCCGCTCGAGCACATGGCCTGGATCGAGCACGGCGGCGGCCAGGCGCTCTGGGACGAGCTCTACGGTAGCTTTGGGGTCAAGCCCTTCATGGCCGGCAATACCGGCATGTCGATGGGCGGCTGGTTCCGCGAGGAGATCCATTCGCCGAGCGATCTGCGGGGCCTGCGCTTTCGCATGCCGGGGCTGGGTGGCGACCTCTACCAGCCCTTGGGCATCGTCCAGGTCTCCCTGCCGCCGGGCGAGACCCTGCCGGCGCTGCAGAGCGGGGCGCTCGATGCGGCGGAGTTCGCCGGCCCGTTCAGCGATCTGGCGCTCGGCTTCCATCAGGCGGCGTCCTACTACTACGGGCCCGGCCTGCACGAGCCCAACGGCACCGGCGAGTGCATCATCAACCGCGGCGTCTTCGAGGCGCTGCCGGACGATCTCGAGGCCGTGGTCGCCGAGGCCTGTCGGGCGGAGAACGCCTTCGCGCTCGCCGAGTCCGAGCGGATGAACGCCGAGGCACTGAGGTCGCTGGTCGAGGATCACGGCGTTCAGCTGCGCGAATTTCCGGCCGAGATCACCGACGCTCTGCGGGCCGAGGCGCCGCGCGTGTTGGCGCAGTTCGCGGACCAGGGCGGGCTCGAGAAGCGGATCCACGACAGCTATGTGACGATGCTCGACCTCTTGCGGCCGTGGTCGCGGCAATCGATGGCCGCCTATCTCACCGCCCGAGCGGCGGTCTGACCCCGATGGCGAGCCGGGTCCCGGCGGCGGGCCGCGCGGTGCGCCAGCCGGTCGAGCGCGGCGCCGTCTGGGCACCATCGATGGCCGGCGTCCGGCCGCTGATTACCCTCGCCGGCCTCTTGGCCATCTGGCAGCTGATCGTCGTGCTGTCGGGCGTGCCGCCCTTCATCCTGCCGGGACCGATGGCGGTGCTCGAGACGCTCGTGAACCGCTGGCCGCTGATCCTCGGCCACGCCTGGATCACCGGCGCCGAAATCCTGATGGGCTTCGCGCTCGGGGCGCTGCTGGGTGCCGCTTCGGGGCTGCTGCTCGCCAGTTTCGTCACCGCCCGGCGTTGGCTGTTGCCGGTCTTCGTGGTGAGCCAGGCGCTGCCGGTCTTCGCCCTGGCGCCTTTGCTCGTCCTCTGGCTCGGCTACGGCATGGCGTCCAAGGTCGCGATGGCGGTGCTCATCATCTACTTCCCGATCACCGCCGCCTTCTATGACGGCCTCAGGCGCGCCGATCCCGAGATGCTCGATCTCGTCCGGCTCCTGGGCGCCAGCCGCTTCGACATGATCCGCCTGATCCGGCTGCCGGCAGCGTTGCCCTCCTTGGCCTCCGGGCTCAGGGTCGCGGCATCGGTGGCCCCGATCGGGGCCATCGTCGGCGAATGGGTCGGCTCGGCGGGCGGGCTCGGCTATCTCATGCTGCACGCCAACGCGCGGATGCAGGTCGATCTGATGTTCGCGGCCCTGCTCGTGCTGGCGGCGATGGCACTCGCCCTCTACCTCGCGGTCGACCGGCTCGGGCGCAGGCTCGCCCCCTGGCAGGCCGAAACCGACAACCAACGATAACCAACGGGAGAACCCATCCGATGCTGCGTATCGCCGCCTTCGCCCTGACCCTCGCTCTCGCTGTGCCGCTCGCCGGTCCGGCTGCGGCACAAGATCGCCTGACCGTGCTGCTCGACTGGTTCGTCAACCCGGACC
Source organism: Rhodospirillales bacterium (assembly GCA_007131045.1). GTDB lineage: Bacteria > Pseudomonadota > Alphaproteobacteria > Geminicoccales > Geminicoccaceae > SLRI01. The sequence goes on along the minus strand of SLRI01000155.1, from coordinate 4,318 downwards.
ATGCGCCCTTGATCGTCGCGCGCGATCGGGGCTTTTTCGAGGCGCACGGGCTCGAGGTGCAGCTGATTGCGCCGGCCGATCCCAACGATCCGCCCAAGCTGGTGGCGGCGGGCCAGGCCGAGATCGCCGTCAGCTACCAGCCGCAGCTGCATCTGCAGGTCGCCGAGGGGCTGCCGCTCAGGCGGATCGGCACGCTGGTGGCGACCCCGTTGAACAGCCTGGTCGTGCTCGCCTCGAGCCCGATCCACTCGATCGCCGATCTCGAGGGCAAGAAGGTGGGCTTCTCGGTCGGCGGCTTCGAGGATGCGGTGATGGGGGCAATGCTGGCGCGGCACGGGCTCGGCCTCGACGCGGTGGAGTTGGTCAACGTCAACTTCGCGCTCTCGCCCTCGCTGGTCACCGGCCAGGTCGATGCGGTGATCGGCGCCTTCCGCAATTTCGAGCTCAACCAGATGGACATCATCGAGCGGCCTGGCCGTGCGTTCTATCCCGAGGAGGAAGGCGTGCCGGCCTATGACGAGCTGATCTACGTGGCGCATCTCGACAATCTGGACGACCCGCGGCTGCAGCGCTTCATGCTGGCGGTCGAGGAGGCGACCCACTGGCTGATGAACCATCCGGACCTCGCCTGGGACATCTTCGTCGCGTCCGACATGGAGCTCGACGACGAGCTCAATCGCCGTGCCTGGGCGGACACCCTGCCGCGGCTGGCACTGAGCCCGGCCGGGCTCGACCATGGCCGCTATGCGCGGTTCGCCGATTTTCTCGTGGACCAGGGCCTGATCGAGAAGGCGCTGCCGGTCAGCGATTACGCGATCGATCTGTTCGCCGCGAGGTGACCGCGACCGCCGCCACGAGCCGGCCGCGCCACGGCGCAAAGCGGTCGGCGAGGGTGGCGAGGCGTGCCTGCTCACGGGCCAACCCGAGCGCCACGAGAAACAACAGGCCTTCACCGACGAGGGTGACCAGGCGCATCAGGACCGCGACGATCACGAGGTGGTCGTGCCCGAGCGCCAGCCCGCCCAGGAGGGTGAAGGTCCCCTCGCGCACCCCGATGCCGCCGGGCGCGCCGGGGACCACGAAACCGATGAGCCAGCTCGCCAGGAATGCCGCGATCAGCAGCGGCAGCTCGGCCACGTTCAGGACACCGGCGACTTTCCAGTAGAGCCAGCAGACGATCAGCGACATCCCGACGAAGAACAGCAGGAAATAGAGCATGGCCGGCAAGAGCGCGGCCGGATGCGCGATTTGCAGCAGGCGCAGCAATCGCGCTGCCGGCGCCGGCAGCCACTTCGCCAGTGCCGTGCCGAACAGCATCAATGCCAGACCGCCGGCAGCGCCGGCCACCAGTAGACCGAGCCAGGCGATGTCACGGAGGACGTCCAGCTCGCCCGTGCTCGCCAGGGCGAGGGCGACCAGCAGCGCCGGCACGAGCACGAAGAGCCCGGCCTCCAGGAGGCTGGCGGCTGCGATCTTGGCCTGCGGCCAGCCGTGCCGGGCGCCCAGGAATTGCCGGCCGGCGAAATGCAGGACATTGCCCGGCAGGTACTTGGCGAGGTTGGCCTTGCCCCAGACGATCAGGCCCTCGCTGGCTGCGGCCGAGCTGTGCCCGGCCGCCTGAACGAGGCGCGCAAAGCTGGTGCTCACCCCGATCAGGAGCATGGTGTAGACGAGGATCGAGAGGCCGACTCCGAGCAGCAGGTTGTCCCAATCGAGCGGCCGCACTTGCTCGAGGTCTATGGTGGCCAGGCTTTGGAGAAAGTAGAGGACGCAGAGAAGGGTCAGCGCCAGACCCAACGAGCGCAGGCATCGGTGGCTGGGCAAGGGCCATCTTCCGTTGAGCTGAGGAGCAGAACTTTATGTTGTTATCGGCTGTTGCGTAAACTCAACCCTATCGCGATTTCAGAGGTGGTCAAGGCGATTTCGCCACCAACATGGCAAATTTGCCATCTGCTGGCCCCCCGAGGCCCATCGCTCAGCGCCCGCCGGAGACGTCGAAGATCGTGCCGGTGACGTAGGCGGCCTGGTCGGAGAGCAGCCAGAGCACTGCCTGCGCCACTTCCATGGCGGTGCCGGCCCGGCCGATCGGCACGGACGAGCCGAACTTGGCGATCCGGTTCTCGATCCCCGTATCGTCCTGGATGTCGGTGTCGATCAGCCCTGGGCGGAGCCCGTTCACCCGAATCCCTTCGGCGGCGACCTCGCGGCCGAGGCCCTGGGTCAGGACGTCGATCCCGCCCTTGGCCGCGCCGTAGACGATGAAGCCGCCGCCGCCGAACAGGGTCGAGGCCTTGGACGAGATGTTGACGATGGCCCCGCCCCGGCCACCCCTGGATTTCGCCATCCGGCGCACCGCTTCCCGGTTGCAGATCAGGTGCGCGGTGAGGTCGATCTCGATCACCCGGCGGATTTCCTCGATGGGCGTGTCGGCCAGGGGAGCCGCCTTGTTGATCACCCCGGCATTGCTGACGAAGGCGGTCACCGGCCCGAGCTTCGCCTCGGTCGTCTCGAACATCTGCGCCACGGCGCTCGGATCGCTGATGTCGCCTCGGATAGTGATCGCACGGCGGCCTTGGGCCTCGACCTCGACCGCAACCTGATCGGCCGCCGCCTCGTTGCCGGCATAGTTGATCGCCACGTCGTAGCCGTGGCGGGCCGCGAGCGTGCAGCAGGCGGCGCCGATGCCACGACTGCCGCCGGTGACCAGGATGACCTCGGCCATGGTGATACCTCCCCTTCTGGTTGGTCGATTCGCGCGTCTCACCCCCTCGTTTAGGGCAAGCCCGGCATTTCGACCAGCGCCCGGTAGGCGGCGGCGGTCGCCATGCCGAGGACGAGCGAGAGGAGGGCGTGGCGGGTCTTGACCATGGCGGCGAGTGCCACCGCGACGGCGAGCCAGGCGGCGGGGCCCCCATGGATCACCGGCGGGACCACCAGGGCGACCAGCACGGAGCCCGAGAGGTAGCGCAGAAAGGCCTCGATCCGCGGCGAGACCGGGAGTCGCGCCATGATCAGGATGCCGCCGATCCGGGTGGCATAGGTCACGAGGCCGATGGCGAGGACGGCGAGGATGGTCTCGCTGGGGCTCAAGGTCGGCGCTCGTGATGAACCAGCCCGGCGACGCCGCCGGCGACGGCGCCCGCGAGCACGTGCCAATGCGCCGGCAGCACGTGCCAGGCGAGGAGTGCGGTGCCGCCGGCGACCAGCCAGGCGACATCGTCGCTGCGGCCGCGCCGGAGGCCGGTGAGCATGCAGACGAAGAAGAGCAGGAAGACGAGGTCGATGGCGAGGCGCTCGAGGTCGATGGTCACCGCGTCGACCAGGGCCGCGCCGAGGCCGGTGCCGGCGAGCCAGGTGACCCAGAGCAGCAGGCCCGAGCCCACGAGATGGCCGAGATCGCGCTCGCCCCGGTCGTAGGCCTGGATGGCCTGGGCCCAGTTGATGTCGGTCATCAGGTAGGCCGGCAGCAGGCGCTGGGCGAACGGCAGCCGGCCGAACCAGGGGCAGAGGGCAGCACCCATCAGGATATGCCGTGCATTGACGGCGAAGACCACGGCCAAGAGCGGAATCCAGGGGACGGGCGAGGTCATCAGCTCGAGGGCGGCGAATTGCGAGGCCCCGGCGAAGGCGACGCCACTCATCAAGACCGTGGCCCAGCCGTCGAGCCCGGCGCCACGGGCCGCGACGCCGAAGGCCATGGCGAAGAGGACGACCGAGACCAGGGCGAACAGCATATCCTTGGCACCGCGCAGCATGCCGGCACCGGTCAGGCACACAGGGGCCTCGGCGACGTCGGCCTGGCCGTCCGCCATGGCGTGCTAGGCGGCCAGGGTCTGGTCGAGATCGACCTCGATCGGGTCGTAGCCCAGTTCCCTCATGAAGCGCACGAGGTCGGCCGCCTTCAGCGTCGTGGTCGCGGTGTTGGTCAAGGGGTGGCAGTTGACCAGCTCGTGCGCCAGGAGCTTGGTGTCGAGCACCGGCCGGACCCGGCGCTCGGTGTCGTTGATCAGGGCGAGCGCGGTGACCGAGCCGGGCTCGACGCCCAGCGCCTGCATCAGCCGGTCGGGCTTGCCGAAGGAGAAGCGCGGCGCCTCGAGCAGGCGGGCCAGGGCATTGACCTTGACCGGCTGTGCGTCGAGGCAGGTGACGAGCCAGAGCCCGCCCGCCTTGTCCTCGAGGAAGAGGTTCTTGGTATGGCCGCCGGGGAGATGGTGGGTGTGCTCTTGCGCCTCCTCGACGGTGAAGACCGGCGGGTGGTCGATGGTCGTATGTGCGATCCCGAGGCTATCGAGGTAGGCGAAGAGGTCGGCGCGAGTTT
>SLRI01000003.1 GCA_007131045.1 Rhodospirillales bacterium | reverse complement strand
CCCTCGAGCGAAGCCGCCCAGACGCGCTCCGGCGGCAGGACCGCGATTTTGTCGAGCGCCCGACGCACCGATTCGGCGTCAGGCGCGCGGAACACACAGCAGATATGCGTTCCGTCGAGTGTCAGGAAATGAATGACCGGATGGCTGCGATAGAGGTCGAAGCAGAAGCGCTGGTCCATGCCACGCCGGAGGACCGCCTCGGGCGTAGTGACCTCCGCGTAGCGACCCTCGACGATGACATGCTCCATTGACGTCCCTCTGAGCTCTAGGCGGCTGTCGCGGCATCCGGTTCGGCGAGAAGTGCCTCGACGAGGCTGCGCGCATGCGCCGAAAGGTTGGCGTCGAGCAGCGCCTGAAGCGCCGAGCGATGGCCGGCGAAGGCCACTTTGTCAGCCGTGGCAGTGGCGCAGCGGGCGAGCCGCACATGCGCGATGGCGATCTCACTCGGCAGTTCGAGCAATGTCGCCAAGCGTAGGGCTTCGGTAGCACGCTCACGCGCCCCAGCCATCCAGCCGCCTCGCAGGTCGAGACAGGCCGCTTCGTTCAACGCGAAGGCGAGGCGGTGCTTGGCATCGGCCACGGAAAGGGCGTCGATTGCGTCCTGGAGCTCGGCATCCGCACCGTCATCGCCCTCGGCCTTCCGGCAGAGGGCGTCGACCACGCGTGCGAACGGCAACTCGCTGCCGCATCGAAAGCGCTCGGCAAGGCTCGTCAACTCAGCCGTGAGCCGCCGGGCTCGCGAACAATTACCCCGGCGGATCTCAAGCTTGGTCAAGTGCTCGAGCGCCAGAAACTCGTTGCCGCGCTCACCGTCGCGGCGGGCCGCGTCGCGCGCCTGCTCGAACAGCGCTGCCGCCTCGTCGAGCGCGCCTTGCTGCAGCCGCAGCATGCCGAGCGTATCGGCGATTCCGTCCGGCTCCTCGCCGTGGCGCTTCGCCATCGCCTGAGCCTCGAGCACCAGCGCCTCGGCCTGCCCGGGGTCGCGCTCGAGCAGGGCGAGGCACCGGGCCGCCTCGGTCAGCCCGAGGATTCGCTGCCGGTCGTCGGCAGTGCGGGTCAGGATCTCGCCGCGTAGCGAGTCACGTTCCGCCTCGGAGGTGAGTCCATGCTCCCAGCGAAGCAGGCTGAGCATGCGAAAGGCGCGGCGGGCGTGCTCGATCAGCCCGAGATCGACGGCACGCTCGGCCAGCTCCTCGATCAGGCTGATCATGGTCTCGGGCTCGTCGGGTGGGCGCGCTGCCAGCTGGACACGGAGCGAGTCGATCAGAAGGCGCGTTCGGTCCGGGTCCTTCAGCCGCTCGGCGTGCCGCTGCCCGCGCCGGGCCAAGAGCTCGGCCTCGGTCCCGGCGAGCAGCCTGAGGCAACGGTACCCGGCGGTGATGCAGGCCTCGGCAGCGAGCCGGTCGTCACCGGCGAGCGCCGCATGCTGTGCCAGCTCCAGCGCCACCGCCTCGTCGAGCGGCTCCTGGGCGCGCATCAACTGAGCGATCTTCAGGTGCAGGAGCCGACGGCGCGGTTCCGAGAGGCCGGAATAGACCGCCCGGTGGATCAGCTCGTGGCGAAAGGCGAAGCTGGCCGGCGCACTGCCGGGGCGCAGCAGCGCGTGTCGCTCGAGCAGCTCGAGCGCCTCCACCACCGCCTCCTTGTCGAGCAGCAGCAGTCGTTCCAGGCAATCGATGTGGAAGCTCGGCCCGAGGACCGCCGCCGTCTGCAGGATCTCGGCAGCAGGGCTCGGCAGCCGCTCGATCCGGTCGCGTACCAGGGCCTGAAGAGTGCGCGGCACACCCTCCGTGCCGGTCATGAGCGCCTGCCCCAGCTCCTGGGCGAAGAGCGGGTTGCCGCCGCTCTCCGCGGCGACCCGCTGGCTGTCCACTCCCGGGGCAATTCGGCTTGCGAGCAGCGCCGTCTCCGCCGGCGACAGCGGTAACAACTCGATCTCCTCGAGCTGCCGGTCGTGACGCAGGCCGCGCAGCACACCCAGGACCGGCGGGTTGTCGGGCAGCTCGCCGTCGCGCGCGGAGAGCAGCACGAGCAACGGCTGCTGGCGCAGCGCCCGCACCACCTGGGCGAGCAACGTCGCCGAGGCTTCATCGAGCCAATGGATATCCTCGAGAATCAGCAGTGCCAGCGGCCGCTCTCGGGCGAACTCGGCGAGCTGCGCGATGACGGCCGCGTGCAGCTGGTCCCGGGCGAGCCGGCGAGCGTCGTAGCGGTCGAGGTCGCTGCCGACCGCCGCCCTGGGAAACCCGTCATCGAGCCCAGCCAGCGCCTCCTGCCAGGGCGCAAAGGGCTGCTCCCTTTCGGCCTCCGACGCATGGCCTCGGAGCACGGCGGCACCGGTGCCGGAGGCCGCCTCCACGAACGTCTCGATCAGCGTCGACTTGCCGAGCCCGGGCTCGCCGGTGACCAGCACGACCTGCGCCTTGCCGGCGGTGGCGCGGGCGAGGGCGGCGAGCAGCGCCTTGCGCTCCGGCATGCGGCCGACGAGCGACGGGTGTGGTGCCGGTGCCGGCTCACTCTCGGGCGCCACGCCGACAGCAGGCGTCGGGACCGCATGAGAGTCGGCGTTCGCGGTCGGCCGGGCGCGCAGGCGGCGCCATTCGGCGGCCAGCGCGGTCGTATCGCCATCCGCCTCGCGCAACAGCCGGAGGCCCGTCTCGAACTGCTGCTCGGCCTCGCAGCGTCGGCCGGCGGCGAGCAGGAGGCGTAGCTGCGCCATCCGCGGCTGCAAGGCGTAGGGATCGATCTGGACCAGTCGGCGCGCATGGCCGAGGGCAGCCTCCGGCTGATCGGCGAGCCGCTCGACCAAGGCCGCCAGCAGCTGCGCCTGAAGCCGCCGCGCATCCTCTCGCTCGGCCACCAGCCAAGCCTGGAAATCGTGCAGGTCGGGCAGGTCCTGACCCTCGAGCAGCTCACCGCGAAAGTGTGCGGCCAGATCCGTCAACTCTTCGATCGAGAGTGCTTCGGGGCCGCCGAGAAGGGCCCGGCGAACGGCCAGCACGTCGATCCGGGCATCGTGGGTCAAAAAGCCGACGCTATCGCGATCCGCCTCGATGCGCGGCCGGTCGGGATCGTCGACCAGCGGGCGCAGGCGGCTGAGACTCCAGCGCAAGGCGCCGCGCGGATCGTGCGGGATATCCCAGAAGAGCGAGCAAAGGCGCTCGCGACGATGCGGTCTGCCGGTGAGAGCCAGATAGGCCAAGAGCGCGCGTGTCTTCCTGGACGGCGGCAGCGGCTGCACACTGTCGTCGCGACAAACCTCGATCTCGCCCAAGAGCCGGATCGTCAGCACTGCCGCCTCCACGTCACGGGGCAGGCTCGCGGAATCATGGTCCCGCCGTCGATCTGGCGCTTGTCCCGTGTGGACGAATTATCGGTCGATCTCGTGTCGACTTCAACGATGAATACACGCTCGTTCAAACGCTACTGCCAACGTCATGGTGGAAAGCTCGGCAGCACCCGCTTGGCTGGAGAGCCCCATGGTGATGAAAGCGCTAGAGTTGAGAACAGCAGCAGGATCTGCCAAGGGCCGATCGATCGCCGCCCTGATCCTGGCCCAGGTGTTGGCCTTGGCTCCCTGGTTCTCGGGCAGCGCCGTCCTTCCCGCGTTGCAGGCCGAGATCGTGATCAGCGACCTTCAAGGCGTGGCCCTCACCAGTGGTGTTCAGGTGGGCTTCGTCCTGGGGGCACTTTTCAGCGCGATCCTGGGCCTTGCCGACCGTCTCGAGCCGCGCCGCTTCTTCATGGCATCCGCGTTCGCGGCTGCGCTGAGCAATGCGGCGCTCCTCGTGGTCGACCCGGCGAGCGGGGCCGCGATCCTCTGTCGCCTCGTGACCGGTGCTGCCATGGCGGGCATCTATCCCGTCGGCATGAAGATTGCCGCCGGCTGGGCCCGGGGCGATCTCGGCCTCCTCGTCGGCCTCCTGGTTGGTGCGCTGGCGCTGGGTTCCGCGTCGCCACATCTCGTTCGGGCCCTGGGAGGTGTGGATTGGCGGGTGACGATCCTGGTGACCTCGCTCCTCGCCTTCGCTGCCGGCCTCGTCATTCGCTTCGTCGCCATTGGCCCATCCTCCAGCCCCGCCCGCCGCTTCGTGCCGGGGGCCATTGCCCTGGTCTGGCGGCGGCAGGATCTTCGCCTCGTCAATCTCGGCTATCTCGGCCACATGTGGGAGCTCTATGCGCTCTGGGCCTGGCTCGCGGTCTTTCTCGATGCGAGCTTTCGCTTTCACATGGGTAGCGAGGCCGCGAGCTTCTGGGCCAGTGTCGCGACCTTCGCCGCGATCGGCACGGGTGGCCTCGGCTGTGTCGTGGCAGGCTTCGCCGCCGATCGCATCGGCCGGACGGCGGTCACCGCCATCGCCCTCGCCATCAGCGGTGCTTGTGCGCTTCTCGCCGGCTTCACCTTCGCCGCCGCCCCCTACTTGACCGTCGCCCTCTGCCTCGTCTGGGGCGCCAGTGCGATCGCCGATTCCGCCCAGTTCTCGGCCGCGACGGCGGAGCTCTCGGCGCCCGAGCATGTCGGCACCATGCTCACCATCCAGACTTGCGCCGGCTTTACGCTGACCCTCGTCTCGATCCACCTCCTGCCGATCGCCGCCGAGACAGTCGGCTGGCAGCTCGCCCCGGCCCTCCTCGCAGTCGGCCCTGCCGTCGGCATCTGGGCGATGCTCGCCCTTCGCCGCCGTCCCGAGGCGCAGCTGATCGCCGACGGTCGGCGCTGAATCCGAAAATTCCACGTTCGCATCCGAAAATTCCACGTCCGTTTCGACGCGGTCACCAACGCGGAGCTCCTAAACCTCGGGTCGTCGAGGCCGGGCAACGGTGCTTCGGCCAACTCATCAGGGACGAAGGTAAGAACGATGACCCAAGCAGCTGAAATGACGATGACCCAGGAAGCCCCCGCCAAGGTCCGCCAGGCACCCATGCCGCGGCACGGGGTGGATACGCCCAAGCTCTTCGCCACGATCGACGTGGTGCGCGGCCAGCCCGAGCTCGCCGACTTCCAGTTCCGCGCCACCAGCCGCTGGATCAAGGGCACCCATTGCCGCTCGACCATGGCGACCTTCAGCGGCGCCGGCGGCGAGCATCGGCATGTCGCGGCCTACAAGGCCGACAGCGACCACCCGGCCGTCCTCTGTGGCGAGGACCAGGGCCCGACCCCGGTCGAGTACCTCTTGGCCGGTCTCGCCGGCTGCATCACCGCCGGCATCGCCAACATCGCGGCCGCCCGCGGCGTGACCCTCGATGCGGTCGAGGCCGAGGTCGAGGGCGACATCGACCTGCAGGGCATTCTCGGCCTTTCGGAGGACGTGCGGAACGGCTTCTCGGCCATCCGGGCGACCTTCCGGGTCGAGGGCGACGCGCCGCCAGAGAAGCTGGCCCAGATCGTCGAGCAGGCCCGGGCGCGCTCGGCCGTCTTCGATGTCCTGACCAACGGGGTGCCGGTCTCGATCGAGATGGCGCACTGAGCCTTGCTACCGCCGCCGGCTGCGCACGTCGCAGCCGGCGGCAGCGGAGGAATGTCCATGCTGCAGAGCACGACTGCCGTCGTCATCGGTGCGGGCCAAGCGGGCCTCGCGATGAGCCACTGCCTTACCCGCCACGGCGTCGACCACGTGGTGCTCGAGCGCGGCCGGGTGGCCGAGCGCTGGCGCAGCGAGCGCTGGGACAGCCTCCGGCTCCTGACCCCCAACTGGATGACCCGGCTGCCCGGCCTGATCTATGCCGGCCCCGAGCCCGAGGGCTTCCTCACGATGCCGGAGGTCACGGGCTTTCTCGTGGACTATGCGCGGATCAGCCGGGCGCCGGTGCAGGCCGCAACGACCGTCCGCCGGGTCGAGCTCTTGGGCGATCTCTTTAGGGTCGAGACCGATCGCGGCACATGGCTGGCGCCCGTCGTCGTGCTCGCCACCGGCTATTGCGATCGGCCGTACGTGCCGGCGATGGCCAGCGCCCTTTCGGCCGCCACCCACCAGACCACGCCCACGGCCTACCGCAACCCGGGCTCGCTGCCGGCGGGCGGCGTGCTGGTCGTCGGCGCCTCATCCTCGGGCGTGCAGCTCGCGGACGAGCTCGCCCGGAGCGGCCGCGACGTCACCCTCGCGGTCGGCCGCCACATCCGCCTGCCTCGCCGCTATCGCGACCGCGACATCATGTGGTGGCTGGACCGGACCGGCATCCTCCACAAGCCCGTGGCCAAGGTCGACGACATCGCCGCCGTCCGGGCGGAGCCGTCGCTGCAGCTCGTGGGCTCACCCGAGGGTCAGAGCATCGACCTCGAAACCCTGCAACGCCAAGGCGTCCGGCTGCTCGGTCGGCTCGCCGGCATCGACGGCCGCAAGGCGCATTTCGCGGGCGATCTCGAGGCCACGACGGCCGCCGCCGAGCACCGGCTGCAGCACCTCCTGGCCAAGCTCGACCGCACGGCTGCCAGTCTCCAGCACTACGTGCCGATGGAGCACGTGCCGAGCATCCGGATGGCAGCCCCTGCCGCCAGCCTCGACCTCGCGGCCGAAGGGATTGCCAGCGTCGTCTGGGCCACGGGCTTCAAGCGCGACTACGCCTGGCTCGATGTCCCGGTGCTCGATGCGGCGGGTGAGATCGTCCACGACGGCGGGGTGACGCCGGCGCCGGGGCTCTACGTCCTCGGCCTGAATTTCATGCGCCGCCGCAACTCCAGCTTCATCGCCGGCGCCGGTGACGACGCCAGCGAGCTGACCCCGCACATCCTTGCACACCTCACGGCCCGGCCGCGTCAAGCCGCCTGAGCTTCGGAGGACCCGTGATGACCGCTCATGAGACCTTTGACGTCCTGGTGATCGGTGCGCGTGCCGCCGGTGCCGCCACCGCCATGCTGCTCGCCGAGCGCGGCCTCGAGGTGCTCCTGGTCGACCGCGGCGAGTACGGCACAGATGCCCTCTCGACCCATGCGCTGATGCGTGGTGCAGTGCTGCAACTCGTGCGCTGGGGCCTTCTCGAGCGCGTCGTGGCCAGCGGCACGCCGGCCGTCCGCCGCACTGCCTTCCACTACGGCGACACCGTCCTCGATATCGTAATCAAGGCGAGCCACGGCGTCGACGCCCTCTACGCCCCGCGCCGGACGGTGCTCGACCCGATCCTGGTCGATGCGGCAAGGGCCGCCGGTGCCACCGTACGGTTTCGCACGGGCCTGCTCGATCTGCTGCGCGACGCCAGAGGCCGGGTGACCGGTGCTGTGCTGAAGGGGCCTTCGGGTGTGCCCTACGAGGTCGCGGCCGACCGGGTGATCGGCGCCGACGGCGCCGGCTCGACGGTCGCCCGCCTGGCCAACGCCGCCTTCGAGCAGCGGGCCGGACACGCCACGGCCGTCATCTACGGCTACTGGTCCGGCCTCGAGACCGAGGGCTATCACTGGCACTACCGGCCGGGCATCAGCGTCGGCGTCATCCCGACCACGGGCCTTCAGACCTGCGTCTTCGCCGCCATGCCGCCGGGACGCCTGAAGGGTGGGGCCTACCCGCAGCTCTATCACGCGGTGCTGGCCGAGTGCGCGCCGGACCTCGCGGCGATGCTCGAGGGTGCTCGGCTCGAGAGCCGGCTCGTGGCCTTCGCCGGCCGGCCCGGCTTCCTCCGCCGTGCGCACGGCCCCGGCTGGGCGCTGGTCGGCGATGCCGGCTACTTCAAGGACCCGATCACCGCCCACGGCCTCACCGACGCGCTCCGCGACGCCGAGCTCTTGGCGAATGCCGTCGCCACCGGCACCGAGGCGGCGCTCGAGTACTTCGCGACGCTGCGCCGGGCCTTCTCGCTGCCGCTGCTCGAGGTGACGGACCAGATCGCCGCTTTCGACTGGGATTTGGGTCGGCTGCAGGCGCTGCACCTCGCACTCAACAAAGCGATGCAACCCGAGGTCGAGCACCTGGCGAGCCTTCGGGCGAGCACTGCCGCGCGCCTTCGGCGGAGCCCGGCGCTTCCCGCCCGGCAGGCAGCCGCCGCCTATTTCGCCACCCCCAACAGCCTGGAGCAGAGCGCATGACCACCGAAACGATGACGAGCATTTGGCAAGGGACACTGAAGGGCTGCCCCGCCGTCGGGGCGGTGGCCGAGCGTCGCCGGCGGACCTCGTTCGACGATGTCGAATGCTTCACCGCGATGACCGGCGACCGCAACCCCTTGCACTTCGACGAGGCGCTGGCCCGTGTTTCGCCGTTCGGCGGGCTGATCGTGCAGGGCGGCGTCACCTCGGGAATCCTCAATGCGCTCGTCGCCGAGGATCTGCCCGGCCCCGGCACGGTCTTTCTGGGTGTCGAGTGGCGCTTCACCAAGGCCGTAAGGGTCGGCGACACCATCATCGGCAGGATCGAGATCACCGGCAGGCGGGACGACAAGCCGATCTGCACGCTCAGGACGACCGTGCTGAACGAGGCCGGCGAGATCTGCCTGGACGGCACGGCTACCACCTACACCGTCCCGCTGAAGGCGGCAGCCGAGAGAGTCGGGCCATGAGGCAAACCCTCTTCGAGCGGCACGGCGGCTTCGCGCAGGCCAGGCGCATCGTCTCGGCCTTTTATGACCGTATTCTCGACGAGCCCGCGGTCGCCCATCACTTCGAGGGGATCGAGATGGCGCGGCTGATCGACCATCAGGCGAAGTTCATCGCCCAGGTGATGGGTGG